>CALXCM010000030.1 GCA_944386785.1 uncultured Clostridia bacterium
TATATTTTTCCCATTGTAACACTAGATGCTTCACTTAAGTTTTCATCGATAAATCTTTCATAATGTCCTAAGTCTAAGTCTGTTTCTGCCCCATCATCTGTTACAAATACTTCTCCATGTTCACATGGATTCATTGTTCCTGGGTCTACATTTAAATATGGGTCAAATTTTTGAATTGTTACTTTATACCCTCTATTCTTTAATAATCTTCCTAAAGATGCTGCAGTTATTCCTTTTCCTAATCCTGATACTACTCCACCTGTTACAAAAATATATTTTGTATTCATTTTTCCCCCTATTCTTCTTTTTTGCTAAAAAACAAAAAAGATTTAAAAAAATCCTGAAACGAAAAGTTCGGTTTTTTTTAAATCTAATCTTAGTGTAACATCTTTTTTTTTATTTTGCAATAGTTATTCAACATTTTTATGATATTTTAAAAAGCTTCTATTTAAGAAGCTTTTTAATTAACTTTTAAGACAATTTAATTCTTAATCTTGGAATTACTATTTCAGAAATAGGTAAGTTTTTAATCGGAATATCAGATTTTAGAATTCCTACAGGACGGACAGCCATACCATAAGCGTTCCAATAGCCATCAGAGTCGAACAGGCTGTTGCCGCCTGAGTAGGCATAACCATCATTAACAGCTCCTGGTCCGAAGAAAGCAACGCTACCATTGTCATAGACACCTGTAGAGGCTAGCCAAAATCCACCTTTTCTAAAGATAATATCTTTTTCTATTTCTTTTTCTTGTATAGATTTTTCTTTATAGAAATAGAAATTGCATTCTATTTCTTTACCAGCTTTTTCATATTCTCCTCTTAAATAACTTTCTGGTGAACATTCTTTTTCTCTATATTGATGTTTAAATCCAAGGTTATTTTCCAAAGATATATCTTCATATGAAATTTCTTTTTGAACTACTTTATTATCTATAATTTTTACTCCTAGCACTTTATTTACATCATCAATATTTATACTACGAGCTTTTAGATAATTTGTTGTAAACATTTTATTACAGATGTTGTTCATTTCTTCTATTCCATATACATAACCTTTTGCTCCTTCCAATTTAAGGACTTTAAGAGGCTGTCCTATGACAAGCATTTCGTTGTTTTTTGGTTCTAATGCAATTTCCCAAAAGTATTTACCTTCTGATTCTAGATCAAGTGATGTGAGTGTTTGATTTCGGTAACCGTTTCGTTCTTCTTTACTTACATATTTCCGTCCTTTTGGAACTTCCATATATATCCTTGTCCCTATTTTTATAACTCCTTCCTCATACAATTGTCCTAATGTTTTATTTGTGTCAATTTGCATAATGTCTTCCTCCTTTGCTGTCTTTACTTAAAGCTAAATTGACTTTAAAAGTAACATTTGTTACTTTTTATAGGCTTTCTGCTTTCCTATATGTGTTCTATTGTATCATAAATTATGTTAATATGCAAATTGTTAACTTTTATATATTTTAATACTATTTTTCTTTTATTTATGATATACTATTAATATCAAAAATTAAAGGAGTGATTTTTATGCCAACACCACATAATGAAGCAAGCTTAGAAGATATTTCTAAAACAGTTATTATGCCAGGAGATCCATTAAGAGCAAAATATATTGCAGAAAACTTTTTAGAAGAATATAAGTTAGTAAATAGTGTTAGAGGAATGTATGCATATACTGGAAAATATAAAGGAAAAACAATTACAGTTATGGCATCTGGTATGGGAATGCCAAGTATGGGAATTTATTCATATGAATTATTTAAGTTTTATAATGTAGAAAATATAATTAGAATTGGCTCATGTGGAGCTTATGACCCTAATTTAAAATTATTTGATGTCATTTTAGCTAAGAGTGTTTTTTCTGAGAGCAATTTTGCTTTAACTTTAAATAATGAAAATTGCCACATTGTAAATGCTAGTAATGATTTAAATAATATTATTAAAGAAACATCTAAAGAAGAAAATATAGATATAGTAGAAGGAAACACTGTATGTACAGATTGTTTTGATGTTTATATGACAGATGTAAATAAATTTTTAAATAGAGTTCCTAATGATTTTAACCCAATTAGTGCTGAAATGGAAGCTTTCTCCTTATTTTATGTAGCAAAAATGTTAAATAAAAAGGCATCATGTCTAATGAGTGTTGTAGATTCTAAGTATATAAAAGAAATTGCAACACCTACTGAAAGACAAACAGGATTAAATAAAATGATAAAACTTGCATTAGATGCAAGCTTAAAACTATAATATACATTTTTAACAATTATTTAATGAGAAATAAAATCACCAAGAAAAGATTATTTTGGTGATTTTATTTCTTATTATTTTATTACCTATTTTTTTATTGCAAGTATTTTATATTTCATAACTCCTGCTGGTGCATTTACTTCTACAACATGATTTTTCTTTGCTCCAAGTAATGCAGCACCTAGTGGTGATTCATTTGATATTTTGTTTTCTGCTAAATTAACTTCTGTTGAACCTACTATTGTGTATTCTATTTTTTCATCAAATTCCATATCTAATACTTTTACGATATTTCCTACTTGAACTGTTTCTGTATCTATATCTTTTTCATCTATTATTTTTGCATGTCTTATTTTATTTTCTAATTCTGCAATTTTTACTTCATTTTCTGCTTGTGCATTTTTTGCTTCATCATATTCAGAGTTTTCTGATAAATCTCCAAATCCTAGTGCTACTTTTATTCTATCTGCTATTTCTGCTCTTTTTTCAGTTCTTAAATAGTTTAATTCTTTTTCTAAGTTATCATATCCTTCTTGAGTCAAGATTACTTCTTTTTCTTCCATAGTTATCTACTTCCTTCCTTTTGTTTTTATTTATATTTTTATTAATCTTTTGATTTATATAGCTTTTTAAAAAGTCAGTTTATATATTACGGCAAAAAATGAAATTTGTCAAGCAAATCTCATTTTTTATTTGTTTTTATTTATTTTAACTTATTTTTATTGTATTTTAATAATATATCATTGTTTAAATATTTTATACATTTTATTGATTTTTATGTATTTTTTATTATTCTTTTATTAATTTTTTTGCACCTTTCATGTAGTCATATCCAGAAAAGATTGTTGCAATAACTTGAATTATCATCATTATAGTTACTACTAAGTTTAGTATTAAGTCTCCTCCTTGTAATGTTCCTGTAAAACAATCTCCAAAGCTATTTAAGTCTAAGAATGCTAAAATTATTGCAATCACTTGTGTTACTGTTTTTAGTTTTCCCCATTTTGATGCTGCAATAACTATTCCTCCCTTTTCTACAGCAACTAGTCTATATCCTGAAACCATAAATTCTCTTGCTAATACTATAATTGGTATCCAAGCTGGAAGTTTTGCCATTTCAACTAACATCATCATTGCAGATAATACTAATATTTTATCTGCTAATGGATCTAAAAATTTTCCAAATGCTGTTACTTGATTATTTTTTCTTGCTAAATATCCATCTAATTTATCTGTAATTGATGCTATTATAAATATAAAATCTACTATTATCCATGATATTGGTATTCCTGCTACTTTTTCTTCTAGTCCTAAAAATGGAATAATTACCATTATTGGAACTAGGATTATTCTAAATATTGTTAGTTTGTTAGGTAAATTCATATATTTTCTCTCCTTACCTTTTTAAAGTAAAACTATTTTAATAATTCTATTGCTTTTTGTAATTGTGTATCATCTTTTTCTTCTACTGATAAAACATTTTTAACTGTTTCTGGTAATTCTACTTTTTCGTCTGGTTCTATTCCCACTTTATTAATTTTAGTTCTATTAGGTGTTAAATATTCTTCTGTTGTAATTTTAAGTCCACTTCCATCTCCTAATGTTAAAATTTGTTGAATTACACCTTTTCCATAAGTTTTTGTTCCTACAATTTTTGCTTTTCCTAAATCTTTTAAAGCTCCTGCAAGTATTTCTGATGAACTTGCCGTATTTTCATTAACTAAAATTACAATTGGCATATCAATAATTTTATCTACTTTTGACTTTTCTTCTGTTTCTTTTCCATCTTTATCTACTTCATATAGAAGAGTTGTTCCTTTATCTACTGCATATCCTGCAATTTCTAAAGCTTCATCAACAATTCCTCCACCATTATTTCTTAAGTCAATTATTAATGAAGTAATACCATTTGATTTTAATTCATTAAATTTATTTTTAAATTCTTCTGCTGTACCTTCGTCAAATGAAGAAAATTCTATATAGCCGATGTTTCCTTCTAATACTTTTCCCTCTACTGGGTTTACTGTTACATTTTCTCTTTTTATTTCAAAATCTAAAGTTTTATCTTCTCTTTTTATTTTTAATTTAACAGTTGAACCAACTTCTCCTTTTATTTCATTTGAAATTGTGGAAAAGTCATCTCCTGTACATTGTTTTCCATCTACTTCTATGATATAGTCTCCTGGCTGAATTCCTGCTTTTTCAGCTGGACTGTTTTTTATAGGAGAAAGTACCATAATTTGATTATTTTCAGTATCTTTCACCATATATATACCTATTCCTACAAAATTTCCCATTGTGTCATCCATATAGTCTTCCATTTCTTCTTTTGATATATATTCTGTGTATGGATCACCTAAAGCTTCTATATATCCTTTAATTGCACCCTCTTTTAGCTTTTCTTCATCAACATCTTCTCCTAAGTAATATTTATCTACTAATGTTTGATATTTATCTAAAGTATCTGCTATATCTTGTGAAGTTGTTACATCTGATTTTATCATAGCATTTCTAATTCCATCACCATTTGTGAAATATTGATACATTCCAATTGATGTAATTAGAAATGTTATAAATGCTACAAGTACAACAAGCATTATAACTTTATATACTTTTAATTTCTTTTTTTCTTCTTCCATCTTTTGCCTCCTGCTTATTTTAAGTTAAATAAATTTATGTAATGTAACAGGCGGATATTATCCGCCTTATATCTTAACTATATGTTTTTATTTTTATATTATTACTTTTTACCTATGGTAAATATGGTATTGGGTTTACTCTATTACTATATGTTCCTGGGCTTTTTCTTACTTCAAAATGTAAGTGAGGACCTGTTGAGTTTCCAGTACTTCCTACATTCATAATTTGTTGACCTCTTGAGACATATTGCCCTTCTGAAACTCTAATTGAACCTGCTTGTCCGTGTGCATATAATGTGTATAATCCATTTGGGTGAGCAATTATTACATGGTTTCCATAGCTATAATTTAAAGCTTTTGCTGTAACTACAACACCTTCTTGTACTGCATATACTGGTTGACCATTTATTCCACCAGAACCAAAGTCAACTCCACCATGGTATTGTCCACTTGAATAATATAATCCTGTTGTTATTTTAGCATATGCAGAAGGTACTGGATATATAAATCCTGAATTACTTACTGCTCCTCCACCTGTTGATGTAGAACCACTAGATGAATTTCCTTTATTTGCTTGAGCTTGTAATTGTGCTTGAATTTGTTGTTGTTTTCTTAAAATTTCTGCATCTAAAGATTTGTTTGCTTCTGCTAATTCATCAATTTCTTTTTGTATTGCTTGTTCATCTTCTGTTAGTTCTTGAACTTTTGCATTTTTAGCAGATTTTGTTTCTTGAAGCTCTACTGCAACACTTTGTTTTTCTGCTTTAGATGTATCTAATTCTTTTTTATCATTTTCTAAGTTTGTTTTTGCTTCTTCTATTTCTTGTTTTTGTTTTTCTATACTATCTAATAGTTCAGCATCTGTTGTAGCTATTTCTGTTACTAAAAAGTAATTAGAAATAAAATCTATTATACCATCTGAAGATAGTAAAAAGTCTAAATATGAAGTTTCTCCTGCTTCATAAGATGCAACTAATCTTTTTTCTAATAATTCTTGTTGTTCATCATATTCTGCTTGTTTTTCTTCTATTTTTTTCTCATTTTCACTAATTTCAGCATTTAATGTATTTATTTTTGTATCTAGCTCTGCAATTTGATTTTCATAATTAGAAATTTGGTTAGTTATTTCTTCTACTTCTTGAACTGTTTGATTTTTCTCAGCTGTTATTTCTTCTTTTTTTTGTTTATTTTCATCTATTTTGTCTTGATTTGCTTCTTTTTGATTTTCTAAAGAGCTAGTGCTTGCTGCCATAGAAACTGGTACTTGTATTATTACTACTAATGCAACTAAGAGTATTAATAATTTTAAAACTAATTTTCTCATAATATTCCTCTCCCGTTTTTTTATTATTTTTCTTCTGCCTGTTTTTCATTTAGTATTTTGTTATTCCCCTTCTTGATTGCTAGTTCCTGGAACTATTCCATTTGTTATATATGGTAATGGATCTGTAGTTACACCATTTATTCTTACTTCAAAATGTGCATGTGCTCCTGTTGAATATCCTGTTGAACCTACTTTTAATACTACTGTTTCGCCTTTTTTTACAGTGTCTCCTACATTTACCATTATTTGTGAGCCATGTGCATAAAGTGTTTGAATTCCTCCACCATGGTCTATTATTACCATATTTCCATAAGCTCCATTATATCCTGCTTTTACGACAATTCCGTCGTTTGCAGCTACAAAGTTTGCACCCATTGGCGCTCCTATGTCTGTACCTGAATGAAGTTTATATACTCCTGTTATTGGATGTGTTCTCATCCCATATTTTGATGTTATTCTAGTATATCCTGGTACTGGCCAAGCAAATTCTCCACCTATGTATTTAGTATCTATTCCATTCATTGCTAAAGCTAGTATTTCTGCATTTATTTCATCAAATTGCCTATTATATTCGTCTATTTGTGCTTGTATTGTTTTTTCTTCTTCTGATAATTTTGCTATAAAATTTTCTCTTACTGTTTTTGTATTTTCTACAATTTTTGCAGTTTTAGTTTGATTTGCTTTTATTGTTGCTAACTCTTCTTGCTCATTATCTAATTTTTCTTTAGATAATTCTATTTCATGTTTTTGTTTTTCCATATCTTCTAATAATTGGTTATCATATTCTACAAGTTCAGTTACTAAAAAATATGTTGATAAAAATTCTGACATGTTTTTAGAGCTTAAAAGCACATCTAAATACTTAATTTCGCCTTCTTCATAAATTTCAATTAGTCTATTATCTAATAATTCTTTTTGGCTATTATAACTTTCCTCTGCAACTTTTAGTTTGCTACTTACATCGTCTATTGAGGTTTGTAGCTCAGTAATTTTTTTGTTTAATTCGTCTAATTCTGACTGTGAGCTAGCTATTTTTTCATCTAGTTTTTGTACTTGCTGCAAGTTTTCTGATAAATCTTCTTGAACATTTTCTAGATTTTCATTTGCTTCATTTATTTGATTTTGTAAGTTTTCTTGTTCTTGTCTTAATGAATCTTGATTTGTATTAGTATTAGAATTTTCTTCTGCTTGCACACAAGTAATAATACTTAAGCTACTTATTATAAAAGCTAAAACAATACATAAAATTTTACGCATGTTTGCTCCTTTACACTTTTAAATATTTTCTCATAGAGATAACACTTCCTATTGCACCAATTCCTATTCCAAGTAGCATATATACAAATATTATTGAGCTAAACATATCGTTAAATGATACTAAACTCATATTTATTACTTGCATAAATTCTGAGCTAAGTAAGTTTTGTGATATAAAGTTATATGCTACTCCAACAATTGCTATTGAAATCACACTTGAAATTATTCCTATTATCATACCTTCTACAATAAATGGCCATCTGATAAATCCATTTGTTGCACCTACATATTTCATAATAGATATTTCTTTTCTTCTTGCATGAACTGTAAGTTTTATTGTATTTGCAATGATAAATACTGAAATTATAATTAATAGCGCTAATATTACTCCTGTTACTATTTTTATTCCATTTGCTAAGTCAATTAATGTTGCAACAGTTTCATCTCTACTTGTTATCTTTTTTACATTTTCAAATGTTAAGATTTGGTTTTGTATTTCTGCACTTTTATTTAAATCTGTCATAGTTACAATATATGATGCTGGGAAAATATTGTTTTCTTCATATCCATCTAGTAAGTCTTGTTGTTCTCCAAATCTTTCTTTCATTTGTTCTAGCGCTTGTTCTTTAGAAACAAATTCTACTGTGCTTACTCCATCTAAGCCCCTTATTTGTTCTCCTAAAGTATCTATTTGCTCTTGTGTTGTATCATTATTTATAAAAACTTGTATTCCTTGTGCTGACTCTACTTCTGATACAAAATGATTTATATTTTCTCCTAAAATTAGAAATATTCCAAATATAATCATTGTCGCACACATAATCATAAGTGATGCTCCAGTAGATTTTTTGTTTTTAAATACATTACTAAAACCTTCACCTATTAAATATCCAAATATATTATATTTCATAATCATACCCACCTTTTTTATCGTCTCTTACAATTTCACCTTTATTTATATGGATAACTCTTTTTTTCATTTTGTTTACAATATCTTTAGCATGTGTTGCAACTACAACAGTTGTTCCTCTCATATTGATATCATTTAGTAAATTCATAATATCCCATGCTGTTTCTGGGTCTAAGTTACCTGTAGGCTCATCTGCAATTAACATAGATGGATTATTAACTAATGCTCTTGCTAAAGCTACTCTTTGTTGCTCTCCTCCTGATAATTCATTTGGATACATTTTAGCTTTTCCGCTTAATCCAACAAGTGATAGTACCATTGGTACTTGTCTTCTAATATGTCTTGGTGTTGCTCTTACAATATACATTGCATATGCTACATTATCATAAACTGTTTTATCTGGTAAAAGTCTAAAATCTTGGAACACAACACCCATACTTCTTCTTAAGTATGGAATTCTATTTGGTTTTAAAAATGTTGTATCTTTTCCATTTATAATAATATGACCTGATGTTGGTTCTTCTTCTTTTAAAATTAGTTTTATTAATGTTGATTTTCCACTTCCTGATGATCCTACTAAAAATGCAAATTCTCCTTTTTCTATTAAAAAATTAGCATTTTTTACAGCTTTTGTCCCTGTATCATAGGTTTTTGACACATTTCTAAATTCTATCATTTTTAAGTTCTCCTTAAATTCATTTTTCTTTTTTGGTACATAATCTCTTATCATATCCTATCATAACAATAAAGTACTTTTTTTGCAATAGTTTTTTGCAAAAAAATGATAGAAAATGTTGGTTGTTGGCACACAAAAAAAGACATATAACATGACATTATATGTCTTAAAATTTTAAATAAATTCTTTTACTATAAATTTACTTGTAATTTCAAAATATTCCATAAGTTCATCTGCATTTCCAGATGTTCCAAATATATCTTTTATTCCAAGTCTTATTAATTTTTTAGGGTAATTTTCTGTTAATACTTCTGAAATAGCTGAGCCAAGTCCACCTATTATGCTATGGTCTTCTACTGAAATTAGTTTTTTGGTTTCTTTTGCACATTTTATAATTAATTCTTTATCTATTGGTTTTATCGTATGAATATCTACAACTCTTACATCTATTCCATGTTTTAATAATTCTTCTTTTGCTTTTATTGCTTCTTCTACTGTAACTCCTGTAGCAAAAATTGTTCCATCTTTTCCTTCTCCTATTTGAACACCTTTTCCTATTTCAAATTTTTGATTTTTATCATATATTATTTTACTTTTCTTTCTACATAATCTTAAATATACAGGTCCATTAATTTTAGAAATTTCTTTTACTGCCCATTTTGTTTCTATGTCATCAGATGTTGTAATTACTGTTAAATTTGGAAGAGTTCTCATAAGTGAAATATCTTCTATCATTTGATGTGTTGCTCCATCTTCTCCTACAGTAATTCCTGCATGTGTTGCACAAATTTTAACATTTAATTTTGGGTAACATATACTATTTCTTATTTGGTCATAACTTCTTCCTGCTGCAAAAATTGCAAATGTACTAACATATGGTATTTTCCCACAAGTAGCAAGTCCTGCTGCAGTTCCCATCATATTTGCTTCTGCAATTCCCATATCAAAAAATCTATCAGGAAATTCTTTTGCAAATATATTTGTTTTTGTAGCTTCCGATAAGTCTGCATCTAAAACTACAATATTTTTATTTTCTTTTCCGAGTTCTAATAAAGCTTCTCCATAACTTTGTCTTGTTGCCTTTTTTTCTTCTTCCATTTTTTATTCTCCCTTCTAGAATTTATTGTTTTATCCTAATTCTTTTACTGCTTTATCATATTCTTCTTTATTTGGTGCTTTTCCATGCCAACTAGCTTTATTTTCCATAAATGATATACCTTTTCCTTTTATTGTTTTTGCAATAATACAAGTTGGTTTTCCTTTTACATTTTTTGCAACTTCAAATGCTTTTAAAATTTCATCAATATCATTTCCATCTATTTTTATTATTTGAAATCCAAAACTTCTAAATTTTTCATCTATTGGATATGGGCTCATTACATCTTCTATTTTTCCATCTATTTGTAAATTATTATTATCTACTATTACACATAAATTATCTAATTTATATTTATTAGATGCCATTGCAGCTTCCCAAACTTGTCCTTCTTCTATTTCTCCATCTCCTAAAATGCAATATACTCTATAGTTTTTATTATCTAGTTTTGCTGCTATTGCCATTCCATTTGCAGCAGACAAACCTTGTCCTAAAGAACCTGTTGTCATATCTACTCCTGGTGTTTTTTTCATATCTGGGTGTCCTTGCAAGAAACTTCCTAATTTTCTTAGAGTTTTTAGTTCTTTTTTATCAAAAAATCCTCTATTTGCTAAAACACTATATAGAGCTGGAGCGCAATGACCTTTTGATAAAACAAGTCTATCTCTATCTTCCCATTTTGGATTTTTTTCGTCTATATTTAATTCATTAAAATATAGTACTGTTAAAATATCTGCAATAGAAAGTGACCCTCCTGGATGTCCGAGAAGATGCATTATATACTTCTTCTAAAATACCTCTTCTTACTTCTTTTGCTTGTTTTTCTAATTCTTCTATACTATTTAATTTCAATTTTTTCACTCTCCTATTTTTTAATACAGTTTTAATATATCATAACTAAATATTTTTTACCATATTTATTTTAAAATTATTAAAAACCAGTTATTTGCTAACTGGTTTTTAATGAATTAGATACTTGTTATCTCAATTGATATATCTAAACTCCCCGCCTTAGCCGTAAGATGTTTGGAATTTTTAAGGACCTGTTCCTAAAAACAGGTGGGTGCCTACCTAAATACTCATGGGCTTCTCACTAATTTTTGTGAGCTTGCACGCCATATTTACGAGATCAGCCCCTCTTATATGTGTGTTGGTTCTAAAAATTCTGTCTACACGCACTACGCAGGGAAAATTAATTACTTGTTTTTCTTATCTTTCTTATTGTGATTTTATTTTAGCACAAGTTTTTTTGTTTGGCAAATGCAAATTCTGGTATAAATGATATATTTTCTTTATTTTTTTATTATTAGCTCTTTTTTTATTTATTATTCTCTTTTATTTGCATTTTTTCACGTTTTGATTTTTTTATTTTCTTATGGTATAATAAATTAAGTTCGTGTTTGAAAAGAAATCTTTTCGAACTTTTTTATTTTATTTAATTATATTTTATTACATTACATATAGCAATATGCACATAAATTGTAAAAAGCTTCCTAGTAAAATAAATAAATGAAATACTGAATGCATCCATTTTTTCTTTTTACCAACACCATAAAGAATCGCTCCTATTGTATAGGCAATTCCTCCTAGAAGTAATAGTATAAATCCTGCCATTCCTAAAAGTTCTGGTAATAAGTGTATTTTTATAATAATACACCATCCCATAATTAAATAACAAAACATTGAAAATACTTTATATTTTTTTATATCTATAGAGTTTAGTACGATTCCGAAGTATTGCAACTGCCCAAATTATACCAAATATCCACCATCCAGTAGCAGTATCATATTCTCTTAATGTACAAAGTGCAAATGGTGTATATGAACCTGCAATTAGTAAAAATATTGAACAATGGTCTAATACTTGAAATACCCTTTTAGAGTATCTTTTAGGATTTAGTCCATGATAAATACTAGACATTGTGTATAATAAAATCATAGTAATTCCATAAATAGACCCACTTACAACTCCATATACATTTTTATTAATCGCTGCAAATACTATACAAAGAACTAATGCAACTACACCTAAAACTCCTCCAACTATATGTGAAGTCATATTAAAAATTTCTTCTCCTTTTGTGTATTTAGGAAGTATTCTATCTTTTAATTTTGTTCTTGTCATTTATTTTCTCCTATCTTAATTTTTAAATTTTTATTTTTGAATTATATCACATAAAAAAATAAAAGTCCAATTAAGGATAATTTTTTCCTTAATTGGACTTATCTTAATTTTTTTATTCTATTGTAACTATTTTATTTTCTTTAAGTGTTTTTTTGATATCTATTACTCTTTGGTTGCTAGAGCCCTTCCATTTTAAAGTTGGATTATGAAGTTCATCTTGATACTGTCCATCTACTAATACATCTACATATTTAAAAACTTCTTTCTCTTTTTCTAAAGTTTTTCCAAATTCATATCCTGTCCATACCCATAAATCTTTTGTAGGATATTTTTCTTTAAATTTTTTTGCAAGTTTTGTTGTTCCTTCTATATTTACAGGATGCATTGGCTCTCCACCTAAGATTGATAACCCTTTTATTTCCTTTTTATCACATAAGTCTAAAACTTTATTTATAGTGTCTTCTGTGAATTCTTCTCCTCCATCAAAGTCCCATGTCTCAGAGTTAAAACAATTTTTACAATGAAAATGACATCCTTGCATAAATATTGATACTCTTACACCTGGTCCATTTGATATGTCCATTTTTCTAATCAAATTATATCTCATTTTATTTTGCCACCTTATTATCAATATGTAAAACTCTTTCTTTTATTTCTTGAGTTCTTCCTTTATTCCAGAAATTTGTTCCTATATATCCACATGTACGTCTTGCAACATTTAATGTGTTATGGTCTCTATTTCCGCAATTTGGGCAATACCATTCTAAGTTATCATCAATTAATATTTCTCCTGTATATCCACATTTTTGGCAATAGTCTGATTTTGTGTTTAATTCTGCATACATGATATTATCATAAATGAATTTTATAACTTCTATTATTGCATCTAAGTTATTTTGTAAGTTTGGTGTTTCAATATATGAAATTGCTCCACCAGGACTTAGTTTTTGGAATTCACTTTCTAATTTTAATTTAGAAAATGCATCTATTTCTTCAAATACTGGAACATGATATGAATTTGTTACATATCCTCTGTCTGTTATTCCTTTTACTGTTCCAAATCTTTCTTTTAGGCATTTTGCAAATTTATATGTTGTAGATTCTATTGGTGAACCATATACAGAATAATCGATATCTTCTTCTTCTTTCC
>CALXCM010000031.1 GCA_944386785.1 uncultured Clostridia bacterium
ACAAAAAAAGAATTAATAAAAACAGGAAGTACAATAAAAAATCCATTAAATGACGACGATAAACTAATGAGACCAACAACAGTTCCTAGCATGATGCAAATGCTTGCAGGAAACGCAAATAAGAAAAATCAAGATGTTAAATTATTTGATATTTCAAGAAGCTATAAAAACTTAAATTCTGAAGTAGAAAAAGGAGAAGTTCCACTTCAAGAAAATATCTTAACACTTGGAATGTATGGAAAAGATGCTGATTTCTATGTTTTAAAAGGATACTTAGAAAACATATTACAATTAATTGGAATAAATAAATACGATATAGAAAAAGAAACAAAAAATGAATCATATCATCCAGGAAGATGTGCTAACCTAAAAGTTGGAATAGATGCAATTGCAACATTTGGAGAAGTACACCCAGAAGTTTTAGACAATTATGATATAGAAAAAAGAGTATGTTTAGCAGAAGTAAATATAACAAAACTTGTAAAATATGCAGCTTCAAAGAAAAAATATGTAGAAGTTCCTAAATTCCCAGCAGTAGAAAGAGACATAGCAGTAGTTGTAGATGAAGATATAGAAGTTGGAAAAATTGAAAAATTAATTACTAAAAAAGCTAAAAAACTATTAGAAAGTATAAAATTATTTGACATCTATAGAGATGAAAAACTAGGAAATAACAAAAAAAGTGTTGCATATTCATTAATCTTTAGAGATAAAAATAAAAACTTATCAGATGAAGAAATAAACCCAATAATGGAAGAAATCATAAAAACACTAGAAAAAGAATTAAATGCAGAACTTAGAAAATAATTTTAAAACTATCTAGACAAAAAAATAATATTGTAATAAAATATAAATGAAAAAATAAGAGAAAACAAAGGAGAAGATAATATGGGAGAAACAAAGGCAGGAAAACACGCAAAAAAGACTCTAACACCAGCAGCAACAGTTCTTTTAGCAATAGCTGGAGCTCTAGTTGCAATAGTAGTTGTAAGAGTACTATATTTCATATTTACAGGAAATTAAAATAAAGAAAACAAAAAAGATTTTTCTATTTTAAACTATTAAGTTTAATAAGAAAAGTCTTTTTTTACTTTAGGTTACTTTACAAGTAAGTAAAATAAAGGTATAATAAAAGACACTACATAAAGTAGCAAAGGCAAGCTTAAGGAAAAGGGGGCATCAAGAAATGACAAAAAGAGAATTCCTTAATCTGCAAAAAAAATATGGAAATAATAAAAAATTAAGTGGTTATACTGAGGATAAAAAAACAGGAGCAATTATTGTACATGCAATAAATGCTGTCTATTTAGATGGAAAATATTATTCATTAGAAACTGGTAAAGAATTAAAATTCGGAAACTATGTAAAAAGTGTCCGGAAACATGTAGGAACAATTCCTCTACAATTACCAGGAACAGCAGTAATAGTATATAAAAAGACATCTGATAATAATATTCAAGTATTACTACAATTAAGAAAAGATTTTGGCAAATGGGGGCTTCCAGGTGGAGGAATTGAATTAGGCGAAAGTTATGAAGACTGTGCTGTAAATGAATTACTCCAAGAAACCTCATATCTAGCTAATAAATCTAAACTAGAACTATTTGATGTGTATGCAGGTCCAAAACATGTGACTAGATATCCAAGTGGGGATATAACATTTCATACAACAGTAGCTTATCTTATAAGCAAAGAAGATTGTTTGAAATTGTCACAATCATATGATAATGAAGAAACACATACTATCGACTGGTTTGATACCAAAGACCTTATTTCCATGTGTGATGCAGAAAAGATTTTTGCCAACAATATCCCTATATTAAGGGATGTTGCAAAAAGATTTAAATAAAAGAAAGATGATTTTTGTCTTTCTTTTATTTTTTTGCCTAAAACACTTGACAAATAAAGAAAAATAGTGTAAAGTATAT
This sequence comes from uncultured Clostridia bacterium, assembly GCA_944386785.1. Lineage (GTDB taxonomy): Bacteria > Bacillota > Clostridia > TANB77 > CAG-508 > CAG-269. The sequence continues at coordinate 1,929 of CALXCM010000031.1, forward strand.
ATGCTTTACAGTTAAAAAGAAAAGAGGTAGTTGTAATAAATGGATAAAAAAGTTGAAATAAGTATTTTATGGGAAATTTATGGAAAACTTTTAACAAAAAAACAATATGAATTTATTAACGACTACTATAACAATGACTTGTCTTTATCAGAAATTGCAGAAAACAATGGAATTACAAGGCAAGGAGTTAATGATATACTAAAAAAGGGGGCAAAAAAACTTTTCGAATACGAAGAAAAGCTGAAGTTTATGAAAAGGATGTTAAATCAAGAAAAGAAAATCGAAAAAGTTCTTTTAGAGCTAACAAAAATTCAAAAAGAATATTCTGATAAACAAATAGCAAATGTATTAGAAAATATCAAAAAAGAACTAAATTATTTAGTATAAGAAAAAGAATGGAGTGATAATATGGCTTTTGAAGGGTTATCTTCTAGGTTACAAGAAATTACAAGAAAACTAAGAGGAAAAGCAAGAATTACTGAATCTGATTTAAAAGATTGTTTAAGAGAAGTAAAACTAGCACTCTTAGAAGCAGATGTTAACTATAAGATAGTAAAAGACTTTGTTGCTACCATTCAAGAAAAAGCTTTAGGTCAAGATGTTCTAAAATCACTAACACCAGGACAACAAGTTGTAAAAATAGTAAAAGATGAATTAGTAGAATTACTAGGTGGAACTGAAAGTAAAATAAACTTTACACCAAATCCACCAACAATAATAATGCTAGTTGGACTTCAAGGTTCTGGTAAAACAACAACAGCAGGTAAACTTGCAAATTTACTTAGAAAACAAGGCAAAAAACCATTACTTGTTGCATGTGATGTATATAGACCAGCAGCTATTAAACAATTACAAGTAGTAGGAAAACAGCTAAATATACCAGTATTTAGTAACGAAACATCAAAAGATGTAGTTCATATTGCAAGACAAGCACTATCTACTGCAATATCAAAACTAAATGATGTAATAATACTAGATACAGCAGGTAGACTTCATATAGATGAAGATTTAATGAATGAATTAAAAAGCTTAAAAACAAATGTAAAACCACATGAAATATTACTTGTAGTAGATAGTATGACAGGTCAAGATGCTGTAAATGTTGCAGAAAAATTTAATGAAAGTTTAGATATAGATGGAGTAGTTTTAACAAAATTAGATGGTGACACTCGTGGTGGTGCTGCTCTATCAGTAAAAAAAGTAACTGGAAAGCCAATTAAATTTGCAGCAACAGGTGAGAAATTAAGTGATATAGAAGTATTTCATCCAGAAAGAATGGCAAGTAGAATTTTAGGAATGGGTGATATTCTTTCAATAATAGAAAAAGCAGAAGAAAATTTTGACTTAGAACAAGCAGAAAAACTAGAAAAACAATTAAAGAAAAAAGAATTAGATTTAGACGATTATCTAGCACAATTAAGACAAGTAAAAAAGATGGGTTCTTTTTCATCATTATTAAAAATGATTCCAGGTATGAATCAAATAAAAGATTTAAAAGTAGATGATAAAGAATTTGTAAAAATCGAAGCAATTATTTGTTCAATGACAAAAGAAGAAAAGAAAGACACAAGACTTTTAAATGCTAGTCGTAGACAAAGAATTGCAGCGGGAAGTGGAACAACAGTGCAAGATATAAATAAATTTATAAAATCTTTTGAAATGACTAAAAAAATGATGAAACAAATGCAATCAAACAAAGGTGGATTAAAAAAATTCATGAAAGGCTTTGATGAAAATGCATTAAAAAACTTTAAATTTTAATTAATTTGTTATTAAATTTTTAAATTTATATATATATAAAATTTTCAGGAGGTGAAAATTATGGTAAAAATCAGATTACAAAGACAAGGAAAGAAAAAAGCTCCATTTTATCATATAGTTGTTGCAGACTCTAGAAGTCCAAGAGATGGAAAAATCATCGAACAATTAGGAACATATGACCCAATGGCAAAACCTGCTAAAATCGTTTTAGATAACGAAAAATTAGAAAAATGGGTAAAAAATGGTGCAAGACCAACAGACACAGTTAAAGCTTTAATTGAAAAAGCAAAAGCTTAATAAAAGTGGAGGAAAAAATGAAAGATATTTTAGAAACAATTATTTTAAATTTAGTAGAAAATAAAGAAGCTGTAAAAATAGAAGAAGAGCAAACTGAAAAAGAAGTTATATTAAAAGTAACAGTAGAAAACAGTGATATGGGAAGAGTAATTGGAAAACAAGGAAGAATTGCAAAATCTATTAGAACTGTTATGAAATCAGTTGCAGCAAAAGAAGGCAAAAAAGTATCAGTTGAATTTATTGGATAAACTAAATTAAATTTTGAGGTAGAAATATGGAAAAATATCTTGAAATCGGTCAAATAGTAAATACATTTGGAATTAAAGGAATGATAAAAGTTAAATCTTTTTCTGAAAATATTAATAGATTTGACAGATTAGAAACTGTTATATTAAAAAATAGCAAAGACTTAAAAGAATACAATATTGAAGAAGTTAAATATCATAAAGGTATGGTATTAATAAAACTAGAAGGTATAGAGACTGTAGAACAAGCAGAACTTTTAAGAGGAAGCTATCTATTAGTAGATAGAGAAAAAGAAGAACCTTTAGAAGAAGGTACATATTACATAGTAGACTTACTAGGTTTAAATGTATATACAGATGAAGGAGAAATCCTTCGGAAAAGTAGAAGACATATACAACACAGGAAGTAATGATATATATGTAGTAAAAAATGATTTAGGAAAACAAATTCTATTACCAGGAATTCCTGATGTAATAAAAGATGTAGACTTAAATAATAAAAAAATAACAGTTCACTTAATTCCTGGACTAATTTAAAAATTGGAGGCAAATATGAAATTTGATATTCTAACACTGTTTCCAGAAATGTTTAATTCATTAAAACAAAGTGTGATAGGAAAAGCGATAGAAAATAAAAAAATAGAATTAAACCTAATAAACATTAGAGATTTTTCTAATAATAAACACAAAAAAGTAGATGATACTCCATATGGTGGAGGAAGTCGGAATGGTAATGATGCCAGATGTTGTCTATAGAGCTTTTAAATCACTAGAAACAAAAGATGCAAAAGTCATATATATGTCACCTAAAGGAAATGTATTAGACCAAGAAAAAGTAGTAAAATTATCAAAAGAAAAGCACCTGATTATACTTTGTGGACATTATGAAGGAATAGACCAAAGAGTATTAGATGAAATTGTAGATGAGGAAATATCTATTGGAGATTATGTACTAACAGGTGGAGAAATCCCTGCAATGGTGTTAGTAGATAGTGTAAGTAGATATATAGATGGAGTAATAGATAACTCTTCTTTAGAAGAAGAAAGTTTTTCAATAGAAGGACTTTTAGAATATCCTCAATATACAAGACCAGAAATATTTGAAGGTAAAAAAGTTCCAGAAATATTGTTATCAGGTCATCACGAAAAAATTAATCAGTGGAGAAAAGAAAAAGCAATAGAAACCACAAAGAAAAAAAGACCAGACTTATATAAAAAATATAAAAAGAAGGAGGAGAATTCTTAACATGGATATTATTAAATCAATTGAACATGAACAATTAAAAAATAAAATACCAGAATTAAAAGTTGGTAATACTGTTAGAGTACACGTAAGAATAAAAGAAGGAAATAAAGAAAGAATCCAAGTATTTGAAGGAATCATTATTAAAGTACAAGGTGGAGGAGTAAATAAAACATTTACAGTAAGAAAAATCTCTTACGGTGTAGGTGTTGAAAAAACATTTTTAGTTCACTCACCATTAGTAGAAAAAGTAGAACTAGTTAGAGTAGGTAAAGCTAGAAGAGCAAGATTATTCTATTTAAGAGATAGAGTAGGTAAAGCTGCTAAAACTAGAGAACAAGTAGGAGCTAGAATTGAAGATAAAGAAATAGTATTAAAAGAAGATCTAACAGAAGAGCCAGAAGAAGTAGCTGTAGAATCAGCACCAGAAGAAGCACCAGCAGTAGAAACAGAAAATGTAACAGTTCAAGAAACAGTAGATACAGTTAAAGAAGAACCAGTTGAAACTGTTAAAGAAGAACCAGTAAAAGAAGAAAAAGCTGAAGAACCAGTTGAAGAATCAGCTGAAGAAAAGAAAGACTAATTAAAAAATTTAATATTAAATTAGCAAAAAGTACATATTAATATTGGTTAATCCATATTGATATGTATTTTTTATTTTAATAAATTTAATAATAGCTATATTAAAAATCTATTAAAGATAAAAAATAAAAAAAGAAAAACTTAGAGTGAAAAGGGATAGAAAGATTACGAACAAAAATTTGAAAAAAATTTAAAAAAAGTATTGACAAAATAAAAAATAAAATATAAAATAAGAACAACAAAAGCGAACAACAATTTGCAAAACAAAAATTCAAAAAGGAGTGGTATAAAATGAATCTAGTAAAAAGGAATATAAAAGTTAAAACAGCAGTAAATACAAGCATAGAAAGACATCCGGTACCAATATTAGGAATAGATTATAAAGTAAAAATCGAATACAAAAATATAAAAATTACTGAACTAGATATTGAAGGAAAAACAATAAAAATATCACTTCCTAATAGATATAAAAATATAGAAAATAATAAAATTTTAGACTTAGCAATTGATAAAATGTATGAACAAATTGCAAAAGTAGAAATTGAAAGAGCAATGGAAGAAATAAGAATACTTACTGGATTTGCACCAGAAGAATTTGAAATAAAAAATATAGTTCAACTTGGAAAATGTTATAATAAAAAAATAACAATAAATCCACAAGTAGTTGTATATAACAGAAATGTTATTAATTATATTGTTTTACATCAATATTGTCATTTAAAATATAAATCACATACAAAAGGATTTTATAAACTATTAGAAAAATATATGCCAGACTATAAAAAATATGAAGCAATATTATTAAATATGTAATTAATCTTATAGTTAGTAAAACTAATTATAAAATAAATAAAAAAACACCCTATTACCTCAAAAGATAACCCTTAATTCTTTTGAGGTTCTTTCCTTTTTATATTTAATTTTATTTTACAATTTTTGCTGGCAAACCTATCGACAAAAATATAAAAAAGTGATATATTAAAACATATATTGGGGTATCGCCAAGCGGTAAGGCATCGGACTCTGACTCCGACATTCCTGTGTTCGAATCACAGTACCCCAGCCATAATTTTTTTGGAGGAAAACAAATGAAAAATTTTTTAGACAAATCAAGAGGAATAACATTAATTGCACTAATAGTTACAATTCTTTTGCTATTAATTTTAGCAAGTGTTGCAATATATAGTGGTTCAGAAACTATTATATCTTCTCATTTTACTAAATTTTCAACAGACCTTAAAGTAATGCAAACAAAAGTAAATGAATGGTATCAAGAATATAAAGATGGAGAAGAAGAAATATTAGAACTTGGAAGTGATTTAACAATTAGTTCAACAGTAGAAAAACAAGCAAATATAGTGTTTACTACTGAAGAATCTGGAATAAGTTCTAAAGATGGTTATAGATATTTTAGTGCAAATGATTTGAAAGACTTAGGAATAGAAGGAATAGATAGAGATTTCTTTATAAACATAGAAAAAAGAAGTGTAGTAAGCTTTATGGGATATGACTATGAAAATAACAGATATTATACAATAGAACAACTAGAAAATGGTGGATATAATGTAGACTACACAAAAAACACGGGAACACCTACATTTGATGTTTCTTATGAGCAGGTACAAGGTGAAGGCTTTAAGATAAAAATAACAAATATTAAGTATCAAGGAAATATAAATAAATGGTATGTAAGATACCAAAAAGAAGGAGATACAAATTGGACAACAACTGAAAATACAGAATTTATAGTAAGTGATGCTGGAAACTATAACATTATATTAGAAAATGGAAATGTATCAGGAACAGGAAGATGTGAAATAAAAGCAGATACATTAGATTCTGTTACAGGATATGAAACAGCAAATACAAAAGTTAAAGACAATCTAGGAAATGAAGTGTGGATACCTGCAGGATTTAAAGTACAAAATCCAAGTGCTAATGTAGAAGATGGAATTATAATAGAAGATGTTAGTCATATAAATACAAAAGGGAGCACTTTTGTATGGGTACCAGTAGGAAAGTTTACTACATCTAAAGGAACAAAAGAAATTGTTTTAGATAAATATTCTTTTAATAGTAGGACAGGAGCTCCACAAGGACAAGGAGGAACAGTAGATAGCCAAAATGCAAACTTTAAATCAAGTGTAGACCAGTATAAAGGATATTATATAGCTCAATATGAAGCAAGAGATGCATCAGCAAAATCTAAAAGAATTTCTTCATCATCAGTTACAAACCAAGTAGTAAGTATAAAAGATAAATATGTATATAATCAAATTTCTAGAGATCAAGCAAAAGTTCAAAGTGAAAAAATGTATGCAGACAACAACTTTAAGAGTGAACTAATAAATGTTTATGCATGGGATACAACACTAGTATTTATACAAGAATGTTCACAAAACACAAAATATTCACTAGAATATAGCAAAAATTCTGGAACTTTAGCAGAAAAAGGAACAGATTTAGATGAAGTATGTAATATTTTTGATATGACAAGTAATTGTTTTGAATTAACTACAGAATCAAATAGTACTGGTAGTGCAGTAGGAAGAGGTGGGTCATATCAATATGCAACACTTGATAACGCATGTTCTAGTAATACTTATAATGCAGGTACGAAATATGAATATGCAAGTTTTAGACCAATATTATACTTAAACTAATATATAAATGATAAAAGCAGTTTTAAAAGCTGCTTTTTTCCCTAGTTTTCCTTTACTTTTTAAGGAAATTAGGGTATAATATTAACTGTTAAAAGATAAGTAAATTTGAGTTTTACTAGGAAAGGAAGAGAAGTAAATGCAAGAAAATAATCAAAACAAAAATCAAAATAATGCTAACATAGAAGAACAAGATATTAACCATTTAATGCAAATAAGAAGAGATAAATTAAAAGAATTACAATTAGAAGGAAAAGACCCATATCAAATTACTAAATTTAATAGAACAAATACAGCAGGAGAAATTAAAGCAAATTACGAAAAATTTGAACAAAAAGATGTAACAGTTGCAGGAAGAATTATAGCAAAAAGAATAATGGGTAAAGCATCATTTTGTACAATTCAAGATTGTGATGAAAAAATCCAAAGTTATGTAAGTATAAATGATTTAGGAGAAGAAAGCTATAAAGCTTTTAAAACATGGGATATTGGAGATATTATTGGAATTACAGGTTTTGTATTTAAAACAAGAACAGAAGAGATTTCAGTACATGCAAAAAGTGTAACATTACTTTCAAAATCATTAAGACCACTTCCAGAAAAATTCCATGGATTAAAAGATCCAGATTTAAGATATCGTCAAAGATATACTGACTTAATTGTAAATCCGGAAGTTAAGAAAACATTTATATTAAGAAGTAAAATAATTACAAAAATAAGAGAAATATTAGATGAAAAAGGATATTTAGAAGTTGAAACACCAATATTAAATACAATTTCAGGAGGAGCAACAGCAAGACCATTTATAACACATCACAATGCTTTAAATATTGATATGTATTTAAGAATAGCATTAGAATTAAACTTAAAAAGATTAATAGTTGGTGGATTTGATAAAGTTTATGAAATGGGTAGAGTATTTAGAAATGAAGGTATGGATATAAGACACAACCCAGAATTTACAATGCTTGAATTATATGCATCATATCAAGACTATCATGACATGATGGATATTACAGAAGAGATTTTCTCAAGAACAGCAAAAGAAGTTCTAGGAACAACAAAAATAAATTATCAAGGTCAAGATATAGATTTAGCACCAGGTTGGAAAAGAATTTCTATGATTGATTCTATTAAAGAAGTAACAGGAATTGATTTTAATGAAATTAATTCAGATGAAGAAGCAGTAAAACTTGCAAAAGAAAGAAATATAGAAATTCCAGACAAAACAAAAGAAACAAGAGGAGATGTAATAAGTTTATTCTTTGATGAATATGTAGAAAAAACTTTAATTAATCCAACATTTATCTATGATTATCCAATTGAAATTTCTCCACTTGCTAAAAAGAAAAAAGATGACCCAAGATTAACTGAAAGATTTGAAGCATTTATTGGAGGAAGAGAATATGGAAATGCTTTCTCAGAATTAAATGACCCAATAGACCAATATGAAAGATTTAAAAAACAAGTAGAAGCAAGAGAAGCAGGAGACGAAGAAGCAGGTATGATGGATGAAGACTATATCCAAGCACTAGAAATAGGTTTACCACCTACAGGAGGATTAGGAATTGGTATAGATAGATTAGTAATGCTTTTAACAGATTGTGCTTCAATTAGAGATGCTTTACTATTTCCAACGATGAAACCTCTTAATAATGCTTAATAAGCTTCAATAAAGCTTATTAAAAATTTTAAAAAGTAAAAATATGAAAGGAGGAAAAGTATATGAAAATATCTATTAATACTATGCAAAAATTATCTAAAATAAAAAATTCAGTATATGATGCAATCAAAATAGAATATTTATACCATTCAAATAAACTTGAAGGAAGTACATTTAGCAAAGAAAATTTAATAGACCTTTTAGAGCAAAAAAAAGTTAATCGGTGAACATTTTTTAGATGATGTAATAGAAACAAGGAATTCATTAGAATTATTTGATAATGTAATCAATACATTAAAAGAACCATTTGATAAATATTTATTATGGCAGTGGCATAGATTGTTAAAAAAAGGAACTGTAGATGATGAAATAGGTAATATTGGAAAATGGAAAAAATATGAAAATAGACTTTCTAAGACAGACCTAAAATTATGCGAACCACATTTAGTTGAGAATAGTATTTATAATTTATTTGAAGATTGGAAAGAAAGTAAAAAAGATATTTTTGCTATAGCTGATTTTCATCAAAAATTTGAACATATACACCCCTTTCAAGATGGTAATGGAAGAATAGGAAGATTTATTATACTTAGACAATGTTTAGAGAATAATGTTGATTTAATTGCTATTGATGATGAATATAATAAAGAATATAGAGAAGCTTTATATAAGGCACAAACGAAAGGAACTTTAGAACAATTAGTCCAAGTATTTGAAAAATGTCAAAAAAGGCTTGACGAAAAATTACAAAGTTACACATTAACAATAGAACAAGTATCAGATGAAGTTGATTAATTTATTGAAAATTAATAAGTTTTAATAAAGCTTATAAAAAACTTAAAACATTGAAATTTGGCAAGTATGCGAGGAGGCGTAATATGATTGATTTTTCAAAAGCAATAGAAGAATTGAACAGCTATAAAGGATCTGAAAAAAAGAAAACTCTAATTTATAACAATAAAAAATATCTAGTTAAATTTCCAGACCCGATAAGAGAAAAAAATAAAAATATTTCATATATAAATAATGCTTTTTCAGAATATATAGGTAGTAACATATTTAAAATAGCTGGATTTAAAGTTCAAAATACAATACTTGGAACTTATAATTATAATGGAAAAGAAAAAATAGTGTGTGCTTGTGAAGATTTTACTGATGGAAATCATATATTATATGAATTTGAAAATTTAGTCTTAAGTGCTAATCCCGATAAAAAAATTGATACAGAACTATCTGATATAATGGAAGTTATAGAAGAAATAAAAAATTTAACACAAATAAATCTTGTAATCGTAGATGATATAAAAGAAAACTTTTGGAATATGTTTATTATTGATAGCTTAATAGGAAATACTGACAGACATAATGGAAATTGGGGGCTTTTGGTAAATACAAGAAGTAATCAAGCAAAATTTTCGCCAATTTATGATTGTGGTTCTTGCTTAAATCCTATGTTAGAAGATAATGAAATTGAGAATATAAGTGAAGTTGAATTGAAAAATTTAGCAATAAATTGTTATTCTTGTATAAAAGAAAATGGTAAAAAAATAAATTATATGGCATATATTAAAAGCACCAAAAATGTAGAATGTAATAATGCAATTAATAATGTGTATAAAAAAATTAATATAGATGCGATTAATAATTTTATAGATGAAATTTCTAGTATTACAATTGTTAGAAAAGAATTTTATAAAAAAATAATTGGTTATAGATATGAAATATTGAAAAGTGTCTATAACAAGTTAAATAATATTTAATAAGGCTTAATAAATTTAATTTAATAGGATTAAAAATCAAATAGACTTCAATATATAGAGGCTAACAAAAATGATGTTAAAATATTATAAAAGGGGAAGTAAGGAGAGTTTATGTTTAATTTTTCATTTGACAAAAGAATAGTATATATAATTATTGTAATAATGGTATTGTCAACATTAGTACAATATGCAACAACCCCAGGAGCATTATTTATATTATTACTAAGCATACCAGGAGTATTAATAGCAATAACATTCCATGAATTTGCACATGGTTTAGCAGCATATAAATTAGGAGACAATACAGCAAAAAATGAAGGAAGATTAAGTTTAAATCCATTAGACCATTTAGACCCAATAGGAACTTTAATGTTACTATTTGCAGGATTTGGATGGGGAAAACCTGTACATGTAAATCCTATGAATTACACCAGAAAAATATCTATGGAAAAAGGTGAAGCAATAGTATCAGTTGCTGGACCGCTTATGAATATTTTATTGGCATTTGTATTAGCAATAATATATTATGCAGTAAACAAATTTGCTGGAGTAGCATTTTTAGATTCAACAGTAGGCGAAATAACAATGTCAATAATTATTTATGCAATTGCTACAAATATAGGATTAGGTGTGTTTAATTTGATACCTTTACCACCACTAGATGGTTCAAAAATAATAATGCCATTTTTACCATATAATGCTAAACAATGGTTTAGAAACAATGAATATATATTTTATATAATATTTGTAGTAATTTGGATTACTGGAATTGCAAGTATGATTATATCACCAGCAATAAATGGAATAACAAATGGAATAATGAGTTTAGTACGAATGATATTCGGAATGTAGATTAATTCGAAAATAATTACAATTTGGAAATTGTCAAACTTATTATATAATTATAGCTATAAAATTTTAAAGAGAATAAAAAAATCAAAATAATGAAAAGTCAAAACAATATAATAAGTTAAAATGACAAAAATAAGTTAAAATAGTAAAGAAATTGAAATAATAAATAAGATAATATAATAAAGGAACTGAAATAGTAAATGAAAAAAGATATAATAGTAATGGGAATTGAATCAAGCTGTGATGAAACATCAGTAGCAATTGTAAAAAATGGCAGAGAGGTTCTTTCAAATGTTATAGA
>CALXCM010000032.1 GCA_944386785.1 uncultured Clostridia bacterium
TATATTATAGTTGAGTATCTATTAATTTGTCAATACTTTTTTTAAAATTTTAATTAAAAATTTACTTTAAAAACATATAAATTAATATCTAAAATCTACTGCATTTCTAATGCATTAATTAAAAAATAAAAAGACCTAGAAAACTTAAAAAATAAGTATTTCTAGGCTTTAATATTTTGGTGACCCCTACGGGAATCGAACCCATGATTCCACCTTGAGAGGGTGGCGTCTTAACCGCTTGACCAAGGGGCCTTTTTTAGTACTTTCTAGTTATACCATGTTTTTTAATGTTAGTCAAGCTATAAAACTAATTTTAATATTTCTTCTAATCTTTTATATCTTTTAGTTAAATATAAATATCCTATTAATGCTTCAAATGCTGTTGCATGCATATATTCTTGGACATTAGAGTTTTTTGGCAAATGATGGTTTTTAGTATTTCTTCCTCTTCTTACTATGTCTTTTTCTTCATCTGTTAATATTTCTTCTATTTTTTGTAAAAATTCTGCTTGCGCTTTTGCTTTTACATAATTTATTGCTTCAATATGTAATTTATGTGGTTTTAGGTTTGTTTTATTTACAAGGTTTGTTCTTACATATAGTTCAAATATTGCATCTCCAATATATGCCCAAGTAAGTGGTGATAATAAATTTATTTCTTCTTCTGGTCTATCTATTTTAAATAATTCTTCCATTTATTTAATCTTCTACCCTTTCTATTGTTATTTTTCCTAATTTTCCTGATTTAAACTCATCTAATATTATTTTAGATGTTTTTTCATCATCTATGTTTCCACCTGAAATTACACAACCTCTTTTTCTTCCTATTTCAAGCATTATATCATAAATATTTTCATTTTCCATTCTATCGTTTCTTTTTAAAATATTTTCTACATAATCTTTATCTAATTTGTATCTATTACATAAGTTTTCTTTATAATTCTCAAGCAAAAATTTTACTAAATGATATGCTATTTCTGTTCTTTGTAAAATATCTTCTTTTATTGTTCCAGTAAATGCTAAATTAAGTGCTATTTCTTCTGTTTCAAATTTTGGCCATAAAACTCCTGGTGTGTCTAATAGTTCTACTTTCTCGTTTACTCTTATCCATTGTTTTTGTTTTGTAAATCCTGGTCTATTTTCTACTCCTGCTGAATTCTTTTTAGCTATTCTGTTTATGAAAGAAGATTTACCTACATTTGGAATTCCGAAGTACCATAGCTCTTATTTTTCTTCCAATTCTTCCTTTTTCAGCTTGTTTTTTTAAATCTACTTCCATTATATTTTCTATTTTTTTTATGCAATTTTCTATTCCTTTTCCTGAGTTAGAATCTACTAAAACTGCAGGAATACCTTTTTTTTCGAAATAGTTTATCCATCTATTATTTTCTTTTTCATCTGATAAATCACATTTATTTAATACAATTAGTTTTTTTCTTCCTTTTGTAATTTCTGTAATATCTGGATTTTGGCTAGATATTGGTATTCTGGCATCTAATAGTTCTACTACAATATCTACAAATTTTACATCTTGCATAATTTGTCTTTTTGTTTTTGCCATATGTCCTGGATACCAGTTGATATTTGTTTTATTTTCATTCATTATTTTCACTCTTTCTCTTTCTATAATGTTCTATAATTATTTTTATCTGCTCTATCATCTAATTTTCTATCATATTCTTCGTTTTTATAAAACCAATCTGTTTTTTTGTCTTTTGGATTTAGTTTTCTATTTTTGTCTACTAGTAAATCTAATAATACAGCTATTGCAAGAACCATTCCAATTATTGAGAAAAATGCATTTGTATAATTTAATAAGTTTGTTGCTGATTGTGATGTAACACTTACTATTCCTGTGAAGCTATTTATTACATCAACTCCAAAGTATAATCCATAAGAGATAAAATAAATTAAACCGCCAATCATCTTTCTTTTAACTACTAAAATTATACATACTAATACAACAAAAGCTAATATAACTTCTATTGTTTCATTTAATGGAACTATTCCTCCAAAATCTAAATGTAATTGGTACATTAAAGCAACAATAACTCTAAATACCCAAAACATTATCATAAATAATACTAATAACCATGTTGAAAAATTTTTCATTTGTATCCCTCCTATTTATTTTTTATTAATTTAAAAAAGATATACTAAAATAAGTATATCAATTTTTAATAATTTTTACAATATTTTATATTCAATTAGTCAACAAAATCAAAATCATCTTTAAATTTTTCTTTGAATATTTCAAATACTTTGTTTAATGTTTCTTCATCATCAATACTTACATAAGATTCTTCTTCTGAATTTTCATCATCAGTATCTTCTACTTTTAGTATTACTACTTCTCCTTCTTCTTCTTCTCCTTCTTCACTAACTGGTAATAATACTACATATTCTTCATTATCTAATTCAACTAAATCTAAAAATTCAAATTTAACTTCGTTTCCATCTTCATCATTTAAAATTACTATATTATCTAATTCTTCTCCTTCATAATTTTCGTTCATATTTTTTCTCCTTTCAATTTTATTATCACTTTTATGATAACCTATTTTTAATTTTTTTGCAATGTATTTTTTAATTTATTTAAATAAGTTTCTAAAATATACACTGCAGAAATAGTATCTACAATATTTTTCTTTTTAGTCTTATCTACATTTAAAAAGTTCATAGTTCTATGTGCTTCGACTGTTGTTAATCTTTCATCTATTGTTTCTATTTTTATTTTGTTATATTTGCATTTTAATTTATGAACAAATGCAGAAGTTACCTCTGCTCTAGGTGACATATTTCCATCTAAATAGAAAGGCATTCCAACAACAATTGTATCTACATCGTTATATTTTTCTAAAATTTCATCTAGCCTTTTTAAAACAATTTTATCCGAATTTTTTCTTTCTATTGTTTCTAGCCCTTGTGCTGTAATGTTTAGAGCGTCTGTTATTGCAACTCCTACTCTTGCTTTACCATAATCTATACCTAATATTCTCATTTTATTCTTCTTCTAATCCTATATAATTTTTTACCATTTTTTCTAGTAATTCGTCTCTTTCTATTGTTCTTATTTTATTTCTTGCATCTTTATAGCTTGTAATATATGTTGGATCTCCTGATAAGATATATCCAACTATTTGATTTATTGGGTTATACCCTTTTTCTTGTAAGGCTTCATAAACTTCTTTTAAAACCTCTTTACATTTAACATTTTCTTCTCTTTCTACTTGAAAGCTCATTGTTTTGTCAAATTCCATATTGTCTCCTCCTTTTTTATATATTTGTTATATCACTTTCGTTTTGATCTGCTGAGTCTAAATATTCTTCTTCTTTTTTAAGAACTTCTTCTAGTCCTGTTCCTTTGTAGTAAGAAGAAATAACAAAGTTTAATCTTGGTGTAGCAACTTCTCTTTCTAAGCTATTTTCATGTTTATTTCTTCCTTGTTTTACTTCTAAACTTGCTTCTTCTATTTCTTCATCTGTTAGAGAAATTTTTGTTTCTTCAATTTTTTCTTTCATATCATTTAAGAAGTCTGCAACTCCATTTGCTTCTACACCTGAAAAGGCTATTACAAATTTTGGTCCCATATATCTTACAAAAACATATTCTTGTGAGATATTTTCTTTTATAATTTTGCTTACTTCTGTTATTACTTTGTTTCCTAATTCTCTACTATATTTTTTGTTTATATCTTGTAAATTAGTAATTTTAAACATACAAATTGTTGAAATTGTATATTGGTCTATTATTCTTTTTCCTTCTCCATATAGATATTCTTCTGAATATAGTCCAGAAAATAAATCTTTTCTTACTATTGATTCTAATGTTTTTTGATGTACTACTGTTTTTAAAACAGATACTATATTTTCTTTTATTACTTCTAAAACTGTAGTATCTACATTGTCAAAGTCATGTGGTGTTCCACTTTCAATAATCCAATAGCCAATATATACATTATCAATATATAGAGGAAAGAAAATAGCTGATTTTGCTCTTCCAAATTCCATTTTTTGATATGGCAATTTCTCATTATCGTTATTTACTGTTACATATTTAGGTGTTGCAGTTTCTATACTGTCTTTAAACATATCTACTTCATGCAAACTTTTTAATGCATCCCAGTGCTTTTCATCTACATTAGAAGCTTTTACTTGATATTCCGCTCCATCAAATACAACTATTGTAGAATATTTTATTTCATATCTTTCTATTAAAATATCATTTATTTTTTTGATTTTATCTTCTACTGATGATGTTTCACCTATTGCATTCATAAAATCTTGCACAACATATAGATTTGTGATTTTTTGATTCATGTTTTTAAATTTCTGAATTTTTTTATGAATTGTTACATTATATACTATTAATCCTAGTACAATTAAAACTAAAATGACAACTACTGCTATTATCAATTCTATTTTCCCCCTTATCTATATTTGTGTCTTATTTAAAAATTTCTTTTCATTTGATCTAAAGTGTTGTTTATACTTGGAGAAAATCCATTATTTTGCATTGATGGTGGTCTATATCCTCCATTTCCTTGATTTTCTACTTGATAAACCATACTTCCAAGTTCTTTTAAAATTTGCATAAATGTTTTTGAATATCCTTTTAGAGTTACTTCACATTCTATAATTCCTTCTAAGTATTTTGCATATATTTCTTCTTCAAAAGGAATAGATATATATTTTATAAGGTTTCTATCAAATAATTCTGTCATAAATGACATTGCAGGATCATTATAATATGCCATTCCACCAATTATTGTTTTATCTGAAATTCCTCTTATTCTTACAACTTTATTTAATATTATCCTTAGTTTTTTCTCATCTAATATGTTTTTAGCTTTTAACTCTCTTAAAAAAGCAGTTAATGGTTGTATTGTTAAAATATCTAAAGATTGTACTAAATATGTTTCCATTGATTCTTTAAAATATCCAATTGGTGTTTCAAAATCTGTGTCTATTAATATTAAAGAATGTTTTTGAAGTAGTGTTTCTAATATTCTATCTACATTGCTTATTGAATCTTCATCATCTGGAAGTGAAGTATATACTGTTAAATTTTTGTTAACACTAATTCCAGATGCTACTCCATTTGCTAAATTTTGTATTGAACTTGCTGCAATATTTCTTAATGCTTCTTCATTTTTTGTATAAATATAATATGAATTTCTATTTTTTGTTGTATCTAATATTGCTGTATTTACTCCTTGAGATGAAAGTAATTCTGCTAGATTATTTACAATAAAAGATGTTCCATTTTTACTAGTACCTACAAAACTTACAATTTTTTTATCAGGTGTAAGTAGTCTTGATAAATCAATTGATGGCTCATAATTTTGATTTACTCTATTTTGGTTATTATTTATAACTTGATTAGAGCTAAAATTATAATTATCATTTACTGTTTCATAAGTATTTGGCGTGTTTTTTTCTTCCTCAGAATAATCTTGAATTCCAGGTAAAGCTCCTAATTCTTCTGTTTCATTATAACTTTCGTTATAATCATTTTTGTTATTATTATTTGTATTATAATCTTCTTCGTTATTATTAGAATTATCAGAAAAATCTGTAAATCCAGGTAACACATCAAAATCTTCGTGTTCTTCTCTTAATGGTTCTATACTTGGTTCTTCTATAACTTCTTCTACTTCTGGAATAGGATTTTTACGAGGTCTTCCTCTTTTTCTTTTTACTGGTGGATTAGTAGTTTCTGGAACAGGATTTTTACGAGGTCTTCCTCTTCCTCTTTTTACTGGAACTACTGGTGTTTCTTCCACATTTTCCTCTATATTATTTTGTACTACATTTTCTTCTTCATCTGGTAAAATATCTTCAAATCTATCATCATTATTTTTAACAGCAGGAATATTTCCTCTATATTCTTCTGTAACAGTAGTAGGTTTGCTTGGTTTTTTAGCTAATTTTTTACCACTTTGCATATTAACTGCTGATGGTATTACAACTGGCTTTGTAAGTATTTGTTCTTTTGTTTTTGGTGTTAATAATTTTTCACTTGTTCCTTCTTCTGCTTCTTTCTTTTCTTTTTCATTTTTATATCTTAAATTATTTGAAACACTGCTATTAAATGACATTATTTGTTGATATTTTTGAGATCTTTCTTCTAAAACTGCTCTTACACTTAAAGGCAAAAATTTTGAAATAACTCTTAATTGTGCATCATTATATTGTGCAGCAATATTATTAAAACTGTCTACATATCTATCTTCATTTTTACCAAGTCTTTTATAATGAGCTAAAATGTTTTGTATTTCCATTTCACTAACATCATTTTCATTTTCAGCTTGATATTTTACATCTTCTGAGTCTATTTTGTAATATAATTTTGCCTCTTTTTTAGAACGAGGTCTGTTTATTAATTTACAAACTTCATCAACACTTCTATCATTTCCAATTATTGCGTTATATACACCAATTCCAAATAATTTTACTAATAAATCTTCAGATTTAGTTCTTCTATCTGAACAAATTAAAATAATTGGAATATCACTTCCTTTAGAATTTGAAGCTTCATCACTTATATTATCTAATTTTTCAAATATAAATTTATCTATTTGGTCATATTGAGTATGAGTGAAGGCTTCTAGGTCTTCACTTATTACAACTCTATCATATGTTTTATCTTTTTGTAATTCTTTTATTATTGCATTAAAGTAATAAACATTTTTATATGAAATTATTTGTTTATATTCTTTTTGATATTTTTTTACAATTGATTCTGATATTTCTTCATTACTTACAGCAAATAAGACTTTCATTTGTTACCCCCTTCCAAATTTTACGAATACTGCAAATGCTAGTGGTAAAACTTGGCATATAATTAATATTGTAACAAAAGTTACAATTAATCCCATACCTTTTTCTAAGGTATCTAATTTTCTAACACCAATTATGTATTGATGAATTGCACCTATTACAATTCCTAAAAAACATAATGGAATACTATATACTCTAACAATATTTAAGATATATGCTACAAAACCATATATGTCTGAGCCATATTTTTCTTTATAATCTTCTAATGAATTTGACATATTTGATTTTAATTCAACAAGCTTGCTTTCTGTAGTTTCATCTAAAACTGAATTTCCTTCTGCTGCATATACTTTGTTAAAGCTAAATATAGAAAACATTCCTACAATTAGTATTAAAATCATAACTACCGCTACTAGTTTTTTCATTTATTTGCCCCTTTCTAAAAATCCCTTCTATAGCTAATTTTTCCTTTTTATTTCTATACTTTTATATCATACAATAAATTAAGAAAAATAGCAAGATTTTTTTACAATTTATTGTATAAATATTCCATATGTTTATATACTTTATTTGCCCATCCTTTATCTGTTGCATATTTAGTATTAATGCCACTTAGAGTAGGACCGTTATAATATTTTCCAGATGCTTTTTCTCCACTATAAATGCTTGTACCTGCAGGGTTTATATAATATTTTACAAACACTCTTGCAATTAAATCTATACTTTCTGAATAATTTGCAAAATCATATGCACTATTATATGGACTGCTATCATAAGCCCCATAGCCAAATAAGTTATATTTCTCTAGAGAAATTTTAGATGTTCCCCAACCACTTTCGTGTATTCCAACAGCTGCAACAAATACACCATTTATATTATATTGTTTTTCTATGTAATAAAAATATTCTGCATTACTCTCAAACACACCATTTTTATCATTATCGTCTGTTAAGATTTTCTTAAATTGTTCTAATGATAATCCACTTGGTTTATTTAAAGCCATATTAAAGTTTAAGTTTGAAATAAGCTCTGATTTTGATTTTTGACTAGTACTTGAATTTTTAGAGTTTTCTTCATTTTTTGCATTTATATCAATATATGTTGTTGCTTCTTTTTTTACATAACCTTTTTTTGTCCCAAATGATACATAATACCATTCTCCTGTAATTTCTAACACCTTTAATTCTTCATTTTGTGATAATGTGTACATTTTTTGAGAATTTTCATCTGGTTCTAGCATTACAGATAATCTATCAGATGTAACATATACTTTATCTCCGACTTTTACATTATAATTTGATTTATAGTTTCCTGTACCTATTTCTACAATTTTATTAATTGCACCTTTTGTTATTTTTGTATTTACTATTTCTTCTGATAGTATTTTTCCATTTTCATAAGTTCTTTTTTTAGTTACTTCTTGTTTTCCTTCTCTTCCTTCTTGAATTACTTGAATTGTTTCTTTTGGAAGTGATGGATTATTTCTATATGTTGTTAAATATTCTAAATCTTCCTCTTCTGTATAAAATTCTTCTTTTTTACCTTGGTTTGAATTTTCTTCTATTATTTCATTTAAATTCACATTTTTTGCATTACTTATTTCAATGCTTTCTATACTAGATGTAGCTTCTTTTGCATAAACATCATTATTTGCAAAATAAAAGTTATAAAATATTACTATATATAATATACTAATAATAAAAGCTACAATTCCGATTATATTTTTAACTGTTACTTTTAACCTTTTGTTTTTCTTTTTATTATCTTTTGCTTTCATTTTATCACCTACAACAATTTTACCTTTTCTGTCCTTTTTTGTCAATTTTAAATTCTGGAAATTTTTAAATTTCTAAGACAAGCTAAATCATCTTTACATCTTGATTTTATTTTGTTTTTGTAATATTATATATCTAACTTTTAAGGAGGAAATTATGGATAAGAAAAAGATTATTTTGACTGTTATTACAGTTTTATTATTAATATTAGTCTTATTTCTTGCTTATTTACTTTTTCAAAAGTATGTACTAAAGACTAATTTCGAAAATTCTATTTTGCCTTTTGCAAATAATAATCAAGAAGAGGTTTATAAAATAAATAAGATTACTTTTTTTAGTAATTGTGATGCTAAAAATAAAAATATTGCATCTAGTAATTTTACAATAGAAAATCTATATCAATATACAGATATCGCTTTATTTTTAAATAGCACAAACACTGATATAACTTTAGAAAATGCATTAAAAAAAGTATCAATTTCTAATATAAAATTTACTAAAACTCCAACTCTTGGTACTCCTCGGGTTATATTTTAAAAGTATAAATAATTTTGCAAAATCAGAATTTTCAGATGAAAATTTAATTAATGATACTTTAGATTTTGAAATAACTTCAAGTAATGAAGCTAATTTAGACACACCCATTCTTTATAACAATTTAGCAAATCCAATTACAATAAGTTATATTAATCAAAATATAAAAACAGATTATACAATTACAGATACATCAATGCCAATTACTTATGATGGAACACTTTTAAAAAAATGTAATATTTCTTTAGAAGATATAAGTGCAAGAATATCTTTTGATGTAAATATTACAAACCATTTAGATCAAGAATTTAAAGCAACATTATCTTTTGATATTCCTTTAAATGATAATGAAAAAACTTTAGATAATGATGGAAATATTAATATTACTAAAGATTGCGATTTTACATTTTACAGATATAAATAAATTTTAAGGAGGATTCAAAATGAAAGAAGAAATTCCTGTATCAGAACAATTAAAAAAGAAATATCATAAGACTGAAGAAGTTACGAATTTTAAAGACATGCTTTATCGTTCAGGTGATATCTATCGCTCAAGAACAGCTTTTAAAATGAAAGATAAAGATGGTAAAATTTATGGTATTACTTATGCAGAATTTAAGCAAGATGTTGTAAACCTAGGGACAAGTTTAATAAAAAAAGGTTTTTTAGGAAAAAGAATTGCAGTTATAGGAAAAAATTCATATAAATGGTCTGTTTCATATTTGGCAGCAGCAATTGTAGGTATTGTTGTTCCAATTGATAAAGAACTTCATACAGATGATGTAATTAATTTTATGAATGTATCTCAATGTGTTGCAATTTTAGGTGATGATAAAAATTTAGATAATGTTTTAGAAAATATATCTAAAGTAGAAAATCCAGACACCTTATTTATTTCTTTTGATAAAGAAGATACTAAATATTGTTTTTCAAAACTTTTAGAAGAAGGAAAAAATCTATATAATGCAGGATTTACTGATTTTGATAATATAAAAATCAATCCAGATGAATTAAGAATTTTGTTATTCACTTCTGGAACAACAGGAAATGCAAAAGGTGTTTGTTTATCACAAAGAAATATATGTTCAAATATATTATCAACATATGGCATTGTTAAAGTAAAAAGAAATGACTTATTCTTCTCAGTTTTGCCACTACATCATACTTATGAATGTACTTTAGGCTTTTTACTTCCAATTTATAGTGGAGCATCAATTTGCCATTGTGAAGGTTTAAGACATATTGTATCTAATATGCAAGAATTCCACCCTTCAGTTATACTTTGTGTTCCATTATTACTTGAAAAAATGCATAAAAGTATAATTAAAAATATGAATAAATCATTACCCGCAAAATTTGTAAAATCAGAAGGAAATCCATATCATGATTTACCTTTTGTTTTAAAGAAAATTGTAAGAACTAAAGTAAAAAATACTTTAGGTGGCAGATTAAGAGTATTTATTGTAGGTGCAGCAGCTGTAAATCCAAATATTGCAGCAGATTTTAGAAGTTTAAAATTAAATACACTTCAAGGTTATGGTCTAACAGAATGTAGCCCTTTAGTTGCAGGAAATACAGACTTTTTCCAAAGAGATGATGCAGCAGGACTTCCAATTCCTAATGTTGAATATAAAATAGAAAATCCAAATGAAGAAGGTGTTGGAGAAATAATTGTAAGAGGTCCTAATGTTATGCTTCGGATATTATGAAGATGAAGAAAGAACTAAACAAACAATAATAGATGGATGGTTCCATACAGGAGATTTAGGCAGAATTGATAAAAATGGTTATTTATATATTACAGGTAGATGTAAAAGTGTAATTGTAACAAAAAACGGAAAAAACATTTATCCAGAAGAAGTTGAAGCACATTTAAATGATAATCCATTAATTTCTGAATCTTTAGTTTCTGGAATACAAAAAGAAAATGATGATGAAACATATGTAAATGCACAAATTTATCCAAACATTGAAGCAATGAAAGAAAAGTTAAAAGGAAGTGTTCCAACCAAAGAAGAAATTTGGAAAATGATTTCAGATGCTGTTGCAAGTGTTAATAAAAATCTTCCTAATTATAAACATATAAAAAGTTTTATTATAAGAGACAAAGAATTTGAAAAAACAACAACTCAAAAAGTAAAGCGTTATGGTGATAATATGAAAAATCCAAATGATAGTAAAAAATAAAAGCACTAATTAAAGTGCTTTTATTTTGCCTTAAATACTTCTTTTGCCATAGTTTACTTCATGCAATCTATCAAAATAAAATTTAAGATTATCTTTAATAGGTTTTGCATTTGCTTCAACAGTTTTAAAATAATTCTGTTTTGGAATTTTGCCTGTAGAAATTACTGGGAACATTTGATTTCTAATTCTCCAAATTATTTCTTCTCCGCAAGAATCTTTTAAATAGAAGTATGGTACATTATAGTACATTTTTTCATTTTCTGGATCATCATGTTTTACAAGATACATATGACATTCTTCATTAGGATTTACAACAATGCTTTGTGAATACTCTTCTTTTGGACTTCCTTGCCAAATAACATTTCTTCCGTCATGCATTTTAAATAGCATAACTCCTTGAGCATATGAATAAATCTCTTGGTATCCTGTAATTGATTTCCCAGAAATCGCATAGAAAGTGTATTGTCCTTGTGGATTTTCTACTTCATATCCAATTAACTCTTCACTTTCTTCTTCCAGAATAAGAATAATTTTACCTTCTTTAAGAGAGAAAATTTCTTTTCTAAAAATTGTGGTTTCTAAGATAACTTTTTCATAATGGCTACCTTTTTTTTCTTCTTGCACAATTTTAAGACTTTCTCCATAAGGTTTCTTTTTTCTTATTTCTGCTGCTCGCATTCTAAGCACCCGCTTAGGTTGAAGTTCTTTAAAGCTGATATAAGGGTTCATAAATCTATTCCTCCTTGCTATTACCAAAGCCCTTAGCTTATAGTTTACATATTAACATAATTTTTTCATTTTGTCTACACTTCTTTAGCATTTGAATAGATTGCATCTAGCGTTTCATCAGGGAAATTTTGGTCTAAGAACACATCAATTACACCATCTGCTGGAATAAGTTCTTGCCTTTCTATTTTTCTTTGACAGGCTATACTAGAAATTGTTATGTCAAATATAATAAAAATTACTAAAAATGATGTTGCTATTCTAAAATATTTTTTATTATACATTTCTTCTATTCTATTTATTAATGGATAAATATATTTAATAAATAAAATTCCTCCTATTCCCCAATATATGCAGTGAAGCAGACTAGTTCTGCCATTTATATTAAACCATAAATTTGAATAATCCCATGATACTGTTCCAAATATTGTTTCTTGCAAAAATGAAAATATATATTCTACAATTCCACCAAGTAGCATGCTTGCAAAAAATACATGTACTTTGTTTCCTGTTTTAGGTATTATTAGGTAATATAAAACAAGTCCAATTCCATATACTTGTATAAATGGTCCATATATCATTCCTTGTCTTGTTACAAAATGTCCATTTTGAACAAGTCCTACTATCATTTCTAAAATATATCCTATAAAACTTCCAATTAAGAAAATCCAAAATATTTTTACTAGTTTTTTTACTACATCTCTTTTTTCCATATGTTTCCCCTTTGCTTTTTTCTTACTTAAATTATATAATATATTTTCAAAAAAAGTTTTTAGATTTTCTTAATTTTTAGTGTATTATTTCTTAAATTTATATATTTTAACAAAAAAAGAAGTAGTTACTTTATAAAATAACTACTTCTTTATGGTGCCTCGAAGTGGAATCGAACCACTGACACAGGGATTTTCAGTCCCTTGCTCTACCAACTGAGCTATCGAGGCAAATATAAAAAAATGGCGACCCGGAACGGGCTCGAACCGTCGACCTCTAGCGTGACAGGCTAGCGTTCTAACCAACTGAACTA
>CALXCM010000033.1 GCA_944386785.1 uncultured Clostridia bacterium
TGATGGAAAAGAAATAGTAGCAAAAAAAGAAAAAGAGAATGCATAAAATATAAATAAGGGGAATTAAGAATATAAGAATATTCTTAGTTTCTCTTATTTTTTATAATAAATCAAACAAAGATTTTGAAGATTGACAAAAGTATTAAAAAGAGGTAAACTTTAGGTGTACGACATAGTGTCATAAATGAGGTGAGAATATGCCAAAAGAAACTTTTTTAAATTTACCAAAAGAGAAAAAAGAAAAAATAACAAATGCAATTTTAAAAGAATTTTCAAGAGAAAACTTTAATAAAGCATCAATTAGTAATATTATAAAAGAAGCAAAAATCCCAAGAGGAAGTTTTTATCAATATTTTGAAGATAAAGAAGATGCAATTGAATATATAATAGATTCTTTTATAGAAAATGAACAAAAAGAATTTCTAGCTCTTTTAGTAAAATCAAAAGGAGATATTTTTAAGACTTCACTTAAATTATTCGAACATTTAATAGAAAAATCATCTGAAAAAGAAAAACTAAGATTATATAAAAATATTTTAGAAGAATCTAGAAAAAACAATATAAGTATATTTAATAAAAATCAAAGAGGAAATAATAAAAAAGAAGATTTTATTAAATACATAAATACAGAAAATTTTGAAATAAAAGACAAAGAATATTTAAAAGATGTAGTAGAAATTTTAATGATTTTAACAAGAAATACAACTATAAATGTAATATCTAAAAAAGTAGAAAAAGAAGAAGGACAAAAAGAACTTTTAAAACAATTTGAAATACTAAAAAGAGGAGTATTAAAAAAATAAATATAAAAAGAAATAGGGTGAAAATTATGTTAAAAAATATTTTAAAAAAATCTGGTTGGACAGATGTAATAGTATCTATATTATTTATATTATTTGGAATTATGCTAATTGCAAGACCAAATGAAGTAATATCAATGATTTCAGTATTATTAGGACTTGTATTTGTAACTTTAGGAATATCAAAAATTGCAGAATATTTTTCAAATAACAAACAAGAAAGATATTTATTGCCAGTTGCAACAATATTAATTTTACTAGGAATTGTAATTATGTTTTGCACAAACTTAATATTTTCAATATTTAGAATAATACTTGCAGTTTGGATTATATATACTGGACTTATGAATTTATATGAATTATGTGTTTGGAAAGAATATACATCAAGATTATGGCTTTTATCTTTATTATTTACAGTTTTAATGCTTATCCTTGGAGTATATATATTAATAAACACAGGAGCAATTATGCAAACAATAGGAATTATCTTAATTGTTTATGGAATTGTAAATATAATTCAAAACTTCATATTTATTAAAAAGATAGATGACTATTTATAAACATATAAAATTACAAAAGAAGGAAAGAGGCAACTATGAAAGAAATATATATTGTAACAGGTGCAAATGGTTTTTTAGGAAATAATATTGTAAGAAAACTATTAGAAAAAGAAAATGTAGAAGTAAGATGTTTAGTACTTCCTAATGATAATATAAAACCATTGGAAAATTTAAATTGCAAAATATACTATGGAGATGTAACAAAAAAAGAAACATTAGAAGAAATTTTTGATGTAAAAAATATAGATGAAGATTATAAATTATATGTTATACATTGTGCAGCTATTGTATATATAAAAACAAAATATAATCCAAAAGTTATGGAAGTAAATTATAATGGAACAAAAAATATAACAGATAAAGTTTTAGAAAAAATGCAAAACTTATATATGTAAGTACTGTTCATGCAATAACAGAAAAACCAAACGGCGAACAAATGAGTGAGATTTATGATTTTGACCCTGATAAAGTAGTAGGACTTTATGCAAAATCAAAAGCTAAAACTGCAAAAATGGTATTAGATAGAGTAAAAAATGACAATTTAGATGCAGTAATAGTTCATCCTTCTGGAATAATAGGACCAGGGGATTTTAGTAATACACATTTAACTCAGTTAATAAAAGATATTGCAAATGGAAGTTTAACAGCATGTGTTAAAGGTGGATATGATTTTGTAGATGTAAGAGATGTAGCAGAAGGAATAATAAATGCATGTCATAAAGGAAAAAAAGGTAATTGCTATATTTTATCTAATAGATATGTAAAGGTAAAAGAATTAGTTGATTTAATAAGTGATGCAACAAAAAGAAATAAGATAAGAACAGTTCTTCCGATGTGGTTTGCAAGATTTACTGCTCCTTTATCTGAACTTTATTATAAAATAAGAAAAGAAGCACCTTTATATACTAAATATTCTTTATATACTCTAACATCTAATGCAAATTTCTCAAACAAAAAGGCAAAAAAAGAATTAGGATATAAAAACAGACCTTTAGAAGAAACTATAAAAGATACAGTAGAATGGTTAAAAGAAAACAATAAAATATAATGTAAATTGTATGTGAACAATAACAAAAGTATATTGTAAAAAAAATTAAAAATGATATAATAAGAACATGAAAAATTTAAAAGATATAATTGATAATTTAATAATTGCTTTTAAAAGCATAAATAGAAAAATTCCAAAGAAAGTAAAAAAGATAGTTTTATCTATTTTACTTTTAATAATTATATTTACTCTAATTTTTGTGTTAATTAAAGAAGCTAAAAAACAAAAATATGAAATATATGATGGACAAAATTTAAATGAAGAAAAATATCCAGGAGTTAAAGAATTAATAGAT
Source organism: uncultured Clostridia bacterium (assembly GCA_944386785.1). Taxonomy (GTDB): domain Bacteria; phylum Bacillota; class Clostridia; order TANB77; family CAG-508; genus CAG-269. The sequence goes on from CALXCM010000033.1 coordinate 2,704, forward strand.
GAATTAAGTAGTAAACATCCAAACTGGACTTTTACTTTATTTTATACAAAACTAGATTTTGAAGAAGTAATAGAAAACGAGGGGCATAAAGATGGAGTAGCAAACCCACTAAACTTAATTCCTGATTCTTCAAAATATCCTGAGAGTTGGAAATGCCAAATAGATAGAGATAAAACATTTGATAATGGAACTTGGCTTTGTGCATCAAGTGAAGCTATAAAACATCAAATGGATCCAAGAAACATTATAAACGAAGAAAACATTTTTCAATTTTTAGAGTTAAGATACACTGAAAATGAAAAAACAAAGCAAGGACTAGAGTATATAACAAAAGAAACATTTTTAGATGATGATTCTATTTTAGATGCTTTAATAGAAGCGGGTAAAAAAGCAAATCTTAATCCGTATTTTATAGCTTCTAGGTTGATTCAAGAGCAGGGAAGAAGCGGAACGACATTATCTAAAGGATATGAATATAACGGAAAAACAGTATATAATCCTTTTAATATTGATGCATCAGGAAATTCTAGAGAAGAAATATTAAATAATGGAGCAAAATATGCATATGATAATAGTTGGACTTCTTTGGAAAAAGCGATTGTAGGTGGAATAGAATATGTAAAAGAAGATTATATAAATAAAGGACAAAACACTTTATATCTACAAAAATTTGATGTTGTAAACCAAGATAAAGAATTATACACAAATCAATATATGCAAAATTTACTTGCACCAGAATCAGAAGCAAAAAATATGAAATTAATTTATGAGGAATCTGACACTTTAGATAGTAGCTTAAATTTTATTATTCCTTTATATGAAAATATGTCCAATTAGGGACAGGTCCAAATGGACATTTTTGTCCAATTGGGGACACTTCTATATAAGTCTTTAAAAAATATAAAAAAAGGAGAGTTTTTATGGAAAAATCAAAAGTATATTTTACAAAACAAATAACACCAGAAAGTTTAATTAATGTTTATGAGACTTTAGGTAAAAAGTTAGAAGGAAAAGTTGCAGTTAAATTACATTCAGGAGAAGAGGGGAATCAAAACTTTTTAAGACCTGAATTTGTAAAAAAATTAGTAGAACATGTAAATGGAACAGTAGTAGAATGTAATACTGCATATGAAGGAGCAAGAAATACTACAAAAAAACATAAAGAATTAATTGAAAAACATGGATGGAATAAATATTTTAATGTAGATTTAATGGATGAAGAAGGACCAGATAAAGTTTTAGAAATACCAAATGGAAAAATATTAAAAGAAAATTTTGTAGGAAAAAATATCGAAAAATATGACTCAGTACTTGTGTTATCACATTTTAAAGGACACCCAATGGGAGGATATGGTGGAGCTTTAAAGCAATTATCTATAGGTTTTGCTTCATCAGAAGGTAAAGCTTGGATACATTCTGCAGGAGAAAGTAAAGACCAATATACTATATGGGATAACTTACCAAAGCAAGATAAATTTTTAGAATCAATGGCAGATGCTGCATCATCAGTACATAATTTATTTAAAGGAAATATTATATATATTAATGTTATGAAAAATTTATCAGTAGATTGTGACTGTTGTGCAGTAGCAGAAGATCCTTGTATGAATGATATTGGAATTTTAATTAGCCAAGACCCAGTTGCAATAGACCAAGCATGTATTGATTTAATATATAACTCAAATGACAAGGGAAGAGACCATTTTGTAGAAAGAGTTGAAAGACAACATGGAATTCATACAATAGAAGCAGCAAACGAGCTAGGTTTTGGAACAAGAGAATATGAATTAATAAATATTGATTAATAAGAGGTAAAAAGCTCATATATTGATACATTAAAAACAAAAATATAAAAAGAAAACCCCTATATTATAAAAATATAGGAGGTTTTCTTTATTTACAATTATTCATATAATACTTCTTTTGGGCAAGTTTATCTTGAACGCCACGAAGTGCTTCTCCAAATCTTTGGAAGTGAACAACTTCTCTTTCTCTTAAATATCTTAGAGGGTCTATTACATCTGGGTTATCTTTGCATAAATCAATTAGTTTTTCATAAGTTGATCTTGCTTTTTGTTCAGCAGCTAAGTCTTCTTGTAAGTTTGCTATAGGATCACCTTTACAAGCAAGTACTGATGCACTAAATGGGAAACCTGCTGCAGCTTGAGGATATACATCTACACCATGGTCTGTATAATATGCACTAAGTCCTGCTTTTTGTATTTCTTCAACACTTGTACCTTTTGTTAATTGGTGTACTATTGTTCCAACCATTTCTAAGTGGGCAAGTTCTTCTGTACCTATATCATTTAAAATAGCTTTTGCTTTTTGGTCTGGCATTCCAAATCTTTGAGATAAATAACGAAGAGAAGCAGCAAGTTCACCATCAGGTCCTCCATATTGGGAGATGATAACTTTTGCAAGTTTTGGGTCAGTACATTTTATATTTATTGGGTATTGTAACATTTTATTATAAGTCCACATTAATAATTCCCCCTTTCCCAAGGCCATGGCATTTCAAGCCATCTCCATTTATTACAAGGGTAATTAATAGTAAGTGGTCCATAAACCCTCTGATATTTGTCTTTTAAATCTTTTAATTCTTTACAATATTTATTATGCAAACATAAAGCTCTTTGGTCTTCTGGATGTGTGTCAAGATACAATGCAAGTTCATTTATAGCAAATTCAAGACATCTAATTTTGTTTATCATTTCTCTTCTTACATCACAGTCAACAGTATTATTTTCTTCACATTCACAGTTTGTTCTATTTTCATCTATTCCTTGCATTGATTACACCCCTTTCCAATTTTGTTTGTTTTCGAAATATAGTTGATTTCGTCCATACTTTGGCCTGGAACATAGGGGCTAACAAGTTCAGGGAATATTGTTCCCATTTTTAAACCTACACAAGGCTTAAAAGTCTTATCCATAAATTGATATGGAACATAACTTTGAGCTAAACTTGGATTATCAGGAAATAAGTTCATTTCCTCATCAAATCCACAGCTACAGCCGTCTTGATACATTTCATATGATTTAACATTTTGACATGAAGTTTCTAAAATGTCATCTTTTTTTGTATCACAATCATCATTATTGTTTATAGAATAACATTTTTGGCAGTTTCTAAACATATAATTTTTCCTCCTTTTATTACATTATATGATTAAAACTGCCAAATGCTACTTATATTAAACTTTAATAGAGTTATTATTACAAATCTTTTTAAATCTATCCATTAATGTTATTCCTAGGCCTTTTTCTTCTAAACCTTCAAAAATTATTAAATCATAGTTTTGTTTTTCTAAACTTTCTAATTTAGAAAAAACAATTTTACTAATATCTACTAAGTTGTTATATGAACCAAGAGATATTACATTTTTTCCTTCGAAATATTTTAAATCTTCATCAAATGATACAATAATTGAATTAGTTTTCTTAGAATAGATTTCATTTATTTTTTCTATAACTTTTTCTTTGTTTTTACCAAAGACAAGAATAGTTTTTTTATCTAATTGATAATGTTTTAAATTACTGCTAGGAGAGGAAGAAGCATTAAAAATAACTTTACCTGCTACTTTTTCAATTTGTTCTTTAGTAATAAAGCCTGGTCTTAAAATATTTGGAATACCATCTATTACTCTAACAACAGTAGATTCAATTCCAAATTCACATTTTCCGCCATCTACTATATAATCTACTGAATTTGAAAATTCGTCAAAAATATCGTCTAAATTAGTTTTACTAAGATGGCCAGAAATATTTGCACTAGGAGCTGCAATTGGACAATCTGAAAGAGTAATTAAATCATTTACAAATTGGTTAGAAGACATACGAACACCAACACAATCTAAAGATGCTGTTACTATATCTGGCACAATTTCTTTTTTATTTAAAATTATTGTAAAAGGTCCTGGGAAAAAAGTTTCCATCAATTTATATTCTAAAGGTGTAATATCTTTTGCTAGTTTTTCTACCATAGGAATACCATTTACTAATAAATTTATAGGGTTTTTGAAGTTTCTTTTCTTTATTTCAAATACTTTTTTAACAGCATTTTCATCTAACCCATTAGTTCCAATTCCATAAACTGTTTCAGTAGGGAAAATTACAACTTTTCCTTCTTTAATTAAATTTGCTACTTTTTTTGCATCTTCTTTTTTATATCCATTTTTAATATTTAAATATTTTTCCATAAATAAACCTCTTTTTTATTGATATATCAATATTATATATTGATTTTGCTTGTTTTTCAAGAAAGAAATTAATAAATGTAACATAAAAATAATATTAAAATTTCATAAACCTATTTCATAAAATTAGAACTTATGATATATTAAATAAGTAAAAAAATTTAGGAGGAAGAGATGAAAAAAGGAAAAAGAGTTATTACAAAAAATGCAAAACCAAAAAGAAAGATGACACATGAAGAACAAGAAAAGAAAAAGAAAGTTATTATAAGAACATTTTTTACAATTGTAGCTTTAATAGTATTATTTATTATAGCAATGATTGCAAACAATTATATTATCTTAGATAATAATAAAGTCACAAATTTAGTAATAAATAATAGAAATGTAACAAGTGACCTTAAAAATAATGTTTTAATTGAAAATAATGTAATATATTTATCAGAAGATGATGTTCAAAACTTTTTTGATAAATATTTATATATAGAAGAAGAAAATAATAAATTTATTACAACATATGACAAAAAAATTGCAGAAATAGGTTTTGACGAAAACAAAATAAATATAAATGGTTCTGATAAACAAATATATGCACATGCAATAAATAAAGATGGTATAAATTATTTGCCAATATCAGAAATGGAAGATGTATATAATATTGAAATTGAAAATATAGAAGAAACTAAAGTAATTACAATGGACTCTTTAGATAGAGAACAAAAAAAGGCTGTTGTAACAGGAAGTGTTTCAGTCAAGTCTTCAACTAATTTTATAGCAAGGACAGTAGATAGACTAAAAAAAGGAGAAACAGTTGTTGTTATATCTTCAGAAAATGGTATAAGCAGAGTAAGAACTCCAAGAGGAAAAATTGGATATATAAAAACTAAAAAATTAGATGACGAATTTACTCTAAGAGAAGCTTTAAAAGAAGAAAAACAAATAGAAGGAAAAGTAAATCTTACATGGGACTATTATTCAATGTATGCTAATGCACCAGATAGACAAGGAACAACTTTAGATGGTGTAAATGTTGTTTCTCCTGCATTTTTCCATTTATCAGAAGATGGGCTAATTGATGAAAATATAGGACAAGAAGGAGAAAACTATGTAGAATGGGCTCATAGCAATAATTATAGAGTATGGCCAATGATTTCAAATGCAGAGATAGGAATGGAAGTAACTTCTGAAGTTATGAACAGTTATGAAAAAAGAAAAGCTTTAATAGAAGAACTAGTAGATGTTTGTGTTAAATATGATTTAGATGGAATAAATGTAGATTTTGAAAACATGAAACAAGAAGATATAGATTTATTTTCAAGATTTATAATAGAACTAACACCAAGATTAAAAGAGATTGGAGCAGTTACTTCTGTTGATGTTACTGCACCAGACGGAGCAGAAACATGGTCACTATGTTTTGATAGACATGTTTTAGGAGATGTAGCAGATTATCTAATATTTATGGCTTATGACCAATATGGAGCATCTAGCAATAAAGCAGGAAGTACAGCTGCATATGACTGGGTAAAAGTAAATTTAGATAAATTTATTAAAACAGAAGAAATAGAAAAAGAAAAATTAATTTTAGCAGTTCCATTTTACACAAGACTTTGGACTACAGATGAAGAAGGAAATGTTTTAAATTCACCATCTACTGTAACAATGAATGAGGTAGATTCTGAAATACCTGATGGAGTAAATAAAACTTGGCTTGAAGATGAAAAACAAAACTATATAGAATATGAAGAAAATGGAAACATAAAAAGAATATGGATTGAAGATATAGACTCATTAAGACAAAAAGTTTCATTAATTAAAGAATATGAATTAGCCGGAATTGCATCTTGGGAACTTGGAATGGAAACTGAAGATGTTTGGCAAATGTTTAAAGAAGAATTAAACATGTAAAAATCGCTTGACATTAAGCCTTTTCATGTATATAATACTAAAAAGACATTTGGAGGTAAAACTATTTATGCAAAATAAGAGTGTATTTTTTAATACAAGTAAATATGACAATATGGAAGATAGCAAAATTATTATGCTAATAAATCAAGGGGATGAATATGCTCTTAATTATCTATTAAAAAAATATCAAGAACTTGTAAATATGAAAATAAATAAATACTTCATGATAGGAGCAGAAAAAGAAGATATTGCACAAGAGGGAATGATTGGATTATATAAAGCTATACAAAGCTATAATCCAGAAAAACAAAATTCTTTTAAATCTTTTGCAAATATCTGTATTGAAAGACAACTAATCACAGCTATCAAAACTTCAAATAGACAAAAGCACATGCCTCTTAATTCATATTTGTCATTAAACACATCTGCATATGATAATAATGATGAAGGAAGTGTTGAATTAATAGACACTTTTAATAGCAAGCAAAGTGAAGATCCATTAGAAATGATGATGCAAAAAGAACATTTTGAAGAAGTTGAAAATGCTGTAAATAAATCTCTTAGTCAATTCGAAAAACAAGTATTAGATAAATTTATGAAAGGGAAAAGCTATGTTAGAATTGCAGAAGAATTAGATTCTCCTGTAAAATCAGTAGATAATGCAATACAAAGAATTAGAAAAAAAGCAATTAAAAACCTATATAACGAAAACCATACATAAAAGTATGGTTTTTATTTTACATAAAATTGAAAAAATATAAAAAATATGGTAAAATATATATGTATTGCCAAGAAAGGTAATAGAAGAAAGGATGATGAGGCCAAAGGCAAGAAAAAATTTAGAAACATTTGTATTTTTATTAGTACAAAAACGACTTAACTAAAGGAGGTAATTGACATGAAGAAAAAAGTTTTAGTACTAGCAGGTGCACCTGGATCTGGCAAAGGAACATTTAAAGAAAAGATTACTGAAAATTGGGAATTTACAGGATATCCATATGAAGTTATTGAAATGAGCACTCTTCTTAAAGGAAGTAAAGAATTTCAAAAAATTATTGCATCAGGAGCATTAGTAAATGATGAAGATGTAATAAATATTGTTAAAAAACCTATAGAAGAAGCTTTACATTTCATAATTTTAGATGGTTTTCCAAGAACAATTAAACAAGCAGACTTTTTGTTAAGTCTTCCAAAATTAGATTTAATAGTTGTAAAAATGGAAGCAGATGATAAAGAAATCATCAAAAGAGTAAAAGGAAGAAGAGTTTGCCCAAAATGTAGTGCAAGTTATAGCACTATAAAAGAAGAGTTAATGCCAAGAACTCCAGGAATCTGTGACAAATGTGGAGCAGAATTAATTATTCGTTCTGATGACACAAAAATTGAAACACGCCTTGAAACATACCGGAAGGAAACTGAGCCAACAATTAAATATTTAAAAGATAAAGGACTTCCATATTATGAAGTAGATTCTAATAATATTTTATATGATGGTTTTGTTCAAAATTTCTTGTTTGAAATTGGTATGTAATCCTGAAAGAGAAGCATTTAATTTAGCTTCTCTTTACTTTTTTATTTTTTTGTTATATAATTTCTTAAAATGCCTTCATAGCTCAGTTGGTAGAGTGCTGCCTTGGTAAGGCAGAGGTCACGGGTTCAATTCCCGTTGAAGGCACCAAAAGTATCCACTTTTTTAAAGAATTCTATTGACTTTTTTAAAAAAAGATATTAAACTATTTACATAAGGTAAAAACGAGTAAGAGAAAAAGTAAAATAAAGGTTACCTGATAAGAGAAAACTGGTCATAGGCTGAGAGCCAGTTTTAAGGAAAACATATTTGAAAAACTACCTCTTCAAAGTTCTTAGTGAATAAGCTAAGCGTGTAAAGTGCGTTACAACTTTAAAATTAAGTAAAAAATAGGATGGAACCGTGTAATTTAGCACTCCTATGGATTTAAAATTTAAGTTTTTAGTCCATAGGGGTTTTTGTTTGTTTAAAATAAGAAGTGTCCCCAAATGGACAAAAATGTCCAAAAGGGACAGGTCCAAATGGACATTTATAAAGGAGGTTTTATTATGGTAAAAGTTAGCTTAAAAGATGGATCTATTTTAGAAGTGGAAAAAGGAAGCTCTATTTTAGATGTTGCAAAAAAAATAAGTGAAGGATTAGCAAGAATGGCAACTTGTGGCGAAATTGATGGAAAAGTAGAAGACTTAAGACATGAAATAAATAAGGATTGTGCTTTAGTAATTCATACATTTAAAGATGAAGACCAAGAAGGGAAAAAAGCATATTGGCATACAACATCACACATTATGGCACAAGCTGTAAAAAGATTATTTCCAAATGCAAAACTTGCAATAGGACCTGCAATTGATAATGGATTTTATTATGACTTTGATGTAGAAAATCCTTTTACAGATGAAGATAAAGTAAAAATAGAAGAAGAGATGAAAAAAATAATAAAAGAAGATTTAAAAATAAAAAGATTTTCTCTTCCTAAAAAAGAAGCTTTGGAATTAATGAAAGATGAGCCATATAAACAAGAATTAATAAATGATTTAGAAGAAGGAGAAGAAATTTCTTTCTATAAACAAGGAGATTTTGTAGATTTATGTGCAGGACCACATTTATTAAGTACAGGAAAAATAAAAGCTATTAAAATTCTTTCATCTTCTGGTGCATATTGGAGAGGTTCTGAAAAAAATAAAATGCTTCAAAGAATTTATGCTATATCTTTCCCAAAAGCAAGTGAACTTCAAGCATATCTAGGTTATTTAGAAGAAATAAAACAAAGAGACCATAGAAAAATAGGTAAAGACCTAGAGATATTTATGACACATAAACTAGTAGGTTCTGGCCTTCCAATGTATTTACCAAATGGTGCAACAATAAGAAGAATATTAGAAAGATATATTCAAGATAAAGAAATTGAGCTTGGTTATGACCATGTATATACACCATCACTTGCAAATGTAGATTTATATAAAGTAAGCGGACACTGGGATCACTATAAAGAAGATATGTTTCCAGCAATGAAAATGGATAATGAAGAAATGGTTTTAAGACCAATGAACTGTCCACATCATATGTTAATATATAAAAATAAAATGCATTCATATAGAGATTTACCAATAAGAATAGGGGAGCTTGCTCATGATTTTAGATATGAAGCAAGTGGAAGTGTTTGCGGATTAGAAAGGGTTCGTCAAATGTGCCAAAATGATGCACACTTATTTGTAAGACCAGACCAAATAAAAGAAGAAGTAGGAAGAGTTTTAAGATTAATTGAAGAAGTATATCAAAAAGACTTTAAGTTCCCAAAATCTGCATTTAAATATAGATTATCTTTAAGAGACAAAAATAATAAAGAAAAATATATAGATAATGATGAAATGTGGGAAACAGCAGAAAGTCAATTAAGAGAAATTTTAACAGAATTAAATATAGATTTCTATGAGGCAGAAGGAGAAGCAGCATTTTACGGACCAAAAATTGATATTCAAATAAAAACAGCTCTAAATCATGATGTTACAATACCAACATGTCAATTAGATTTTGCACTTCCTGAAAGATTTGAATTAGAATATATAGCAGAAGATGGAAAAGCTCATAGACCAGTTGTTATTCATAGAGCAATACTTGGTTCTTCTGATAGATTTATATCATTCTTACTAGAAGAAACAAAAGGACTTCTTCCATTATGGGTTGCTCCTGTTCAAGTAAAAATATTAGCAATATCAGATGAGCAACATGACTATTGTAAGAACTTAAAAGAAAGATTTGCAAAAAAAGGATTAAGAGTTAAAGTAGACGATAGAAATGAAAAAATAGGATATAAAATTCGTGAAGCACAATTAGAAAAATTTCCATACATGTTAGTTATTGGTAAAAAAGAACAAGAAGGAAATATTGTTGCTGTTCGTTCTAGAAAAGATGGAGATATTGGAACAATG
>CALXCM010000034.1 GCA_944386785.1 uncultured Clostridia bacterium
CCATCATAATATCCACAGTTTTTGCAAACTCTATGTGGCATGATTGGTTCATGACAGCGTGGACATGTAGCTAATGTTGGATTTTCTTTTTTCCATGTTGATCTTTTTTTGTGTGTTCTTGCTTTTGACCATCTTCTTTTTGGTTGTGCCATTCTAATTCCCTCCTTGCTCAAGATACATTTATATATCTATTTCAATTTTTACTAAATAGTCACTATAAGATTATACAAGTATTTTTTCTTTTTGTCAATATTTTAACTTTATTATCTACAATATTTTTCATATTTTTCCCTTATATTCTTTTTAGTAAGTGTTTTATTTATTCCATCTTTTGCAACTTCTTCTAATGCAGAAGTTATAAATTTCTTTATTTTTGGATTTACTTTTACTAAGTCTTTTTCTTTGTTCCAATATTCAAGTTCATATTCTTTTGTCCAGTTCTTTCCTTCGTAAGCCATACCTGCTGCTAATTTATCACATAACATTTCTGCTGCATATTTATATGGCATAACTGGTGTTTTTTCAGGTGCAGACATATCATACCAATATTCTGAATGATGTTTGTTTCTTCCTTTATGATGAAGCCATGCTTCTGAATACCCTTTATCCTTTCTTGCTTCTGTTATTGGCGAATGTGTTCCTGTATAATATTTTACACTTTCAAAAAATTCTGTTGGTGTGTATTTAGAAAAATCATGTAAAAATCCTCTTAGAGGTTCTCCGATTTTTAAGCAAAGTTTAAATACTAACCATTTGTGATAAGTAATTAGTCTTATGTGTTTTAGTACATTTTTAAATTTCATAATATCCCTCTTTCTTCTCCATTAAATAGTTTACTATAATTTTTTTCTAAAATCAATAAATTTTCCTTAACTTCTTGCATAGAATATTAAAAGATATTTAAATTTTAGGAGGTTAATATATTTATGTGTGGATTTGTTGGATTTTGCAATTTTAAAGACAATATTTCTAATAAAAAGGAAATTTTAGAAAAAATGAATAATACTCTTTCAAAAAGAGGACCTGATGAAGAAGGTTATTATATAAATTCTTTTTTAGGTTTTGGACATAAGCGTCTTATTGTAATTGATAAAGAAGGTCGGAAAACAGCCTATGAAAGAAAGCTATTCTTTTGGAGATTTTGTTATTTCATATAATGGACAAATATATAACACAAAAGAAATAAAAAAAGATTTAGAAAATAATGGTTTTAGTTTTTCTACTCACTCAGATACTGAAGTTTTGTTAAAAGCATATATCCATTATGGAGAAGATGTAGTAAAACATTTAAATGGTATTTTTGCTTTTGTTATTTGGAATTATAAAAATCAAGAACTATTTTTTGCAAGAGACCATTTTGGCGTAAAACCGTTTTTTTATACTTACTTAAATAATACATTCATATTTGCTTCTGAAATAAAAGCAATTTTTAAATATCCTGGTATAGAAAAAATATTAGATAAACAAGGTATTTCAGAATTATTTGGAATTGGTCCAGCACATACTCCTGGAACTACTATTTTTAAAAATATATATGAATTAGAACCTGCTCATTTTGGTATTTTTAATAAAAATGGAATTTTCTTAAAAGAGTATTGGAAATTAGTTTCAAAAGAACATAAAGATAGTTTAGGTGTTACTTGTGATAAGATTAAGTATTTGCTTCAAGATGCAATAACAAATCAGCTTGTTTCTGATGTTCCAATTTGTACATTTTTATCAGGTGGCTTAGATTCTAGTATAATTTCTAAATTTGCATCAGATTATTGTAAATCAAATGGCTTAACACCTCTTGACACTTACTCTATAGACTATGTAGATAATGATAAAAACTTTGTTAAAAGTGATTTTCAGCCAAACTCTGATAATTACTATATTGACCTTATGAATAAACATCTTTATTCTAATCATCATAAAATAGTAATTGATACTCCAGAACTTGCAAGTTCTTTAGAAGATGCTATGATAGCTCGTGATATGCCTGGTATGGCTGATGTTGATTCTTCCCTACTTCTATTTTGCAAATATGTAAAAAAAGAAAAAACTGTTACTTTAACAGGAGAATGTGCAGACGAAATTTTTGCAGGTTATCCTTGGTTTTTTAGAGAAGATGCATTAAATAGTAATACTTTTCCTTGGTCTATTGCAATTTCTGAAAGGCAAGAATTGTTAAACCCTAAAATTAGTAAAAAAGTTAATTTAAAAGAATATATTGATTTTAGATATAACGAAAGCTTAAATAAGGTAGATCTTTTAGATAGTGATTCTAAGGAGACAAATGAAAAGAAAAAAATTTCATATCTTACATTAAATTGGTTTATGCAAACACTTTTAGATAGGTCTGACAGAATGGCAATGTATAACGGTTTTGAAATAAGGGTTCCATTTTGTGATTATAGGCTTGCAGAATATTTATGGAACATACCTTGGGAAATGAAAGCTCTAAAAGGCAGAGAAAAAGGCTTACTTAGATATATTTCAAAGGATTTCTTACCTTCAGAAATTGTAGATAGAAAAAAATCACCTTACCCTAAAACTCATAATCCTACTTATTTAAAAAAGGTAAAAGAAATGCTAACTAAAATTATGGAAGATAAAAATGCTCCAATAAATAATTTGTTAAATAGAGAATATATTTTAGATATTTTAAATACAGATGGCAAATCTTTTACAAGGCCTTGGTTTGGGCAATTAATGACAGGTCCTCAGCTTATGGCATATCTTTGCCAAGTTAACATGTGGCTTGAGAGGTATGAGCCTAAGATTGAAATATAAAATTTTTTAGAGGTCTTAAAAAGGCCTCTATTTTTCTCTCCTTCCGACTACTACAAACCTTCCGTCTTCTGTATAATATGAACATGTTGATAATGTAATTAATCTATCTCCATATGTCGCTGTTTCTTCTATGTTATATAAAGATGCCTTTTTTACATTTTCCACATAATTCATATATTCTTCATAAGATTTTGGATTTAGAAAAAAATAATATCTAAATACATTTTTTTCTGATTTATAATATACTTTTGATTTAAATACAGAAATTATATCATAATTAAAGTCTTCACTTTCTGTTGTGAAGCGGATTTTAGGATGTTTTTTATAAAAACTTTCACTTTCATATTTTAATAATTCTTGAAACATTGTTCCATTATTTATGTTATGTCCATATATTAATAAATTGTTACTTTCTATATTCCAATCATAATCTTTGTTTAAAAATATTGAACCATTTTTAGATTTTTCTTTTTTGTAATTATGTGTCATATAAAATTCATTGTCTGTTCCTTGAAGTACCGGATAATTTATAGATGTTCCTTCAATTTCTAGCCAACCTACAATATCTGAATTTTCCTTTTTTAATTCTTCTACTTTAATCATTCTTTCTGTTTTCTTTTTATTTTCTTCTTGCTTTATATTTTCTTTTATATCTTTTGACATGCCAGTTAATACATTATTTTCTTTTTCTACTTCTATTGTGTTTAACAAATTGCTTTCTTCTTTTGCTTCTTTTTTTAATAAAATAAGATAAGTAATATAAATTATAGATAAAACAAGTAAAATAATTAAACTTAAGTATAATATAATATATTTTTTATTTATTTTTTTCATTGTTTATATTTTAAAAGAATAGACTTTAAGTAAAGCCTATTCTTTTATTCCTCTTTTCTTTAAAGTAATTAGTGTTGTTCCTGAAAGTATTGCAATAGTTAAAGCTAATCCTAAATAAGTCTTAACACCTGTTTTTGGTGTTTCGTCTTTTTCATCTGGTACAACTTCTTCTGCAGGTGGTATGATTTCTTCATTAGATATTGCTTCTACTTTTGCATAAACTGTTGTATCTTCTGTAAGTGGAACTTCAAAATCAAATACAGTATTATAGCTTTCATCTAAATAAAATCCTGTTATTTCATATCCTTCTTCTAATTCAATATGAGATTTTAACATATCTTCTGTAACTGTACTTCCTTTATCTACAGCTATTCTGTTATGTTTTTCTCCTGCTTTTATCATTAATATAACTTTTTCTACATCTGTTGTAGGGCTTACTGTTTCTGGCATCATACTTTCAAATAAGATATTATCATTTTTATCTGTTATGGCTATTACATTTCCTGCAACTGCTATCTTATTTGTAGTATTTTCAGTATTAGTTACTGTAAAATCTGTTACTTTACTGTCTTCTGGAATTCTAATTACATTTTCTCCTTCATCAGATGTTAATGTTCCATTCATTGTTAGACTTGGATTTTGAGTAACTGCTGAACCTTTATCAACTTCTATACCATTGTTTGCACCTGTTCCGTTTGTTCCTAAGTGTAAGTCAATTATTTCTAGGCTTCCACCATTTACTAAAACCCCACCATATCTAAATCCAGTAATTGACACATTATTTAAAATTACTATACCTCCATCATATGCTTGAACACCATATTTTGGTCCATTATTTAAGTTGATATCTTTTAAAGTAAGTTTAGAACCTGTGCTTTGTGCTGTAAACATTGTTTGGTTTCCTGATGTAGATGTCCAATCAGAAGAGCCTGAAACAGTATATCCATTACCATCTATAGTAATTTCACCTGTTATTACTATCGGTTTTGTAACTGTTATATTATTTTGAAGAGTAATTGTGTCTCCTTTAGATGCGCTAGTTATTGCACTTATTAATGTTTCTTCACTGTTTGCTGTTGTATTAGCTGCATTACTTATGTTTGGAATAATTAATAAAGCACAAATAATTAGTACTGAAAATAAAATTAATTTAATTGTGTTTTTCATTTTTTCACCTCCTAATTTTTCAATTTTAGTTTTCACATTTTTTTATTTTTTATTTAAATATTTTAAAATTTTAAATTTTTCCAAAAAAACATAAAAATAGATAAGGCAAAAATGTCTTATCTATTTAATATTAATTAATTTAAAATTATCTTTCTATATCAGCTTTTTCTTTATCAGTTACAGCTTCTTCGAAAATATTTAATATATTTTTTGTAACTTTTTCTTGTGCATAATGTTCTTTTGCATAATTTGCAATATATTTGTTATCAAATTTTACTTTTTCATCTAAAACATCACATACTGCTTCTCCTAGAGCTTTAGAGTCGTCCATTGGAACTAAAACTCCTAAAGGTGTTACATATGTTTTTTCTTTATTGCTTACATCTTGTTTTTCGGAATTTAGTATTCCTGGAATTCCTCCTGAATTTGTAGCAATTACAGGATGTCCACAAGCCATTCCTTCTACTACAACTAGTCCAAATGGTTCATTTCTTGAAGGAATTAAAGATACATCTGCTAGGTTTTGAATTTTATTTACTTCATCTGAATTTTTTCTTCCAACAAAGTCTACATTTTTTAGCTCTAAACCTTTTGCCTGTTTTTTTAAATCATTTTCTAATTGACCAGAACCAACTATTATAGTTTCTACTTTTTTATTTTCTTTTTCCATTTTATCTTCATAAATTTTTGCGGCATCTAGTAAAACATCAATTCCTTTAAAATCTGCAAATTTACCAACAAATACAACTAATTTATCATAATCTAGAGGTATTTTTTGATTGTTTTTGTTTTGAGATTCTAAATTCCCTATTACATCTTCTTTTTTGATATTTTCATCTACATAGAATTTTTTAGTATCATATCCATTTTCTACTAGTTCTACTTTTTTTGCAGCTAGAGGAAATAGCTTTTCAAATCTATTTTTTTGGTCTTCTGATATTACAATAATTTTGCTTGCGCATAGAGCCGCTTTATTAGAATGTTCGATATATAAATTGTATTTTTCTTCTTCCTCTTTTAATTTTGCTATTTTTTCAGGGTCTTTTTCAGTTTTTAAGCTTTCTCTTACTTTTTTTAGTTCTTCTTTACTTCTTTCAAATCCCATTAAATCAGTTCCATGAATTGTTGTTACAACAGGAACACTACTTTCTGTTGCAATACTTGTAGATATCCAATTGTGCTGAGCATGTATTACATCTGGTTTTTCTTCTTTTATTTCTTCACTTATTGCTTTTCTAAAAGCTTTTTCATATTCTCTTATTTGACTAAGGCTTGCATCCCAAAAGTTTGCAGTACTTTCTGTATGAGTTGTAAACATTAAATAGTTAAAATCACATTGTCCTGGTATTTTTTCTGGGTTTTCTTCTTCTGATTTAAAAGGAACTACATGGTATTTTACTCCTTCTATTTTATCAAAATTTGTTTTGTTATTTCCTGTAATAATTGTAACTTTTTTTCCTGCATCTTTATATGAATTTGCAAGTGCTGTTACTTGAACTCCGCTTCCAGCTCCATAAGTTGGGAAAGCTGTTATCATTAGAATATTATTTACCTTATTTTCTTTTTTGTTTTCCATGGCAAATCTTCCTTTCTCTTTTTGATAGCATAAAAATATCATATTTAGACATTTTTTTCAAGCCTATTTCATTTTCTCTTTTATCTTAACTAATGTATTTAAAGCATCTATTGGTGTTAATTCATTTAAATCAATTTTATCAATTTCGTGTGCTATTTCTGCTAGTTTATAATTAAACATATCAAATTGTCCTTCAACTTGCTTTTTATCTTGCTTTTCTTGTTTTTTTCCTGTTAAGATATTTTTTCTTTCTAATGAGCGTAAAATCTCGTTTGCTTTTGTAGTTACAACTTTTGGAACACCTGCTAGTTTTGCTACATGAATACCATAACTTTCGTCTGTTCCACCTTTTACTATTTTTCTTAAGAAGATAATATCTTCTCCTTTTTCTTTTACTGCTATAGAATAGTTTTTAACTCCTTCTATTTTTCCTTCAAGTTCTATTAATTCATGGTAATGTGTTGCAAATAGAGTTTTTGCTCCACATTTTTCTTTATCTGCAATATATTCTGCAACAGCCCAAGCAATAGATAAACCATCATAGGTTGATGTTCCTCTTCCTATTTCATCTAATATTACTAAACTATTTGGTGTCGCTTCTTTTAAGATACTTGCTACTTCCATCATTTCTACCATAAATGTACTTTGTCCCATGCTTAAATCATCTGATGCTCCAACTCTTGTAAAGATTTTATCTACAACACCGATTTTTGCACTAGACGCTGGAACAAAACTTCCGAACTTGTGCCATTAAAGTAATTAGGGCAACTTGTCTCATATATGTTGATTTACCTGCCATATTAGGTCCTGTAATTATAGATAATCTGTTTTCTCCTTTATCTAAGTATGTGTCATTTTCGACAAAGCTTCCTTCTCCTAATATTTTTTCAATAACAGGATGACGACCATCTTTTATATCAATTATACCTAATGTATTTACTTCTGGCATACAATAGTTCATATCTTCTGCAACAGTTGCAAATGATGTAAGTACATCTAAAGTAGATACTACTTCACTAGTTTTTTGAAGCCTTACAATATTTTTTGCAATCTCTTCTCTAATTTCTACAAATGCATTATATTCTAAGTTTACAACTTTTTCTTCTGCTCCTAAAATTTGATTTTCTAGATTTTTTAATTCTTCTGTTATAAATCTTTCAGCGTTTGTTAGAGTTTGTTTTCTTATATATCTATCTGGTACTAAGTTTAAGTTTGATTTTGTAACTTCTAAGAAATATCCGGAAAACTTTATTAAATCCTACTTTTAAGTTTTTAATTCCTGTTTTCTCTTTTTCTTCTGCTTCTAATTTAACAAGCCAATTTTTACCTTCAGTTCCTGCAAGCTTTAATTTGTCAATTTCTTCATCATATCCGAAGTTTTATAATTCCACCTTCTTTTATTGTCATTGGTGGATCTTCTACAATTGATTTATCTATTAATTTATATATATCATCTAAAACATCTAGATTTTCATACAAATTTTTTAGCATTGGAGATTTTACATTTTGCAAAATTTCTTTTAATTCTGGCAATTTTTCTAAAGAGTTTTTAAGTGTTATCATATCTCTTGCATTTGCATTTCCATATGCCATTTTTCCTGATAATCTTTCTATATCATATACTTTTTTTAAGTTATCTATAATATCTCCTTTTAGCATTATATTATCTTTTAGTTCTTTTACAGAGTCTAGCCTTTTATTTATTTCTAAAACATCAACTAATGGGTTATTTAGCCATCTTCTTAAAAGTCTTCCTCCCATTGATGTTGAAGTTTTATCTAATACCCAAAGAAGTGTTCCTTTTTTAGATTTATCCCTCATTTTTTCTGTAATTTCTAGATTTCTTCTTGCATTTATATCTAACGCCATATATTTTGATAAATTATATACAGTAATTTTATTTATATAATCAATATTTGTTTTTTGAGTTTGAGTAATATATTCTAAAAGTGCATTAATTGATGGAATAGCTAGTTTCTTTTCTCCTATATCTTCTACTTTTCTTCCATTATTATCTACAATGTTAAATCTTAAATCTATATTGTTTAAATCTGAAGTAAAATATTTATCTTCAAAATTTGTAATATATATTTTTTCGAATCTTTCTCTTATTTTCCCTATTTCTTCTGATGAATTACTCATCATAGAATTTATAACAAGTTCTGATGGAGTATATCTTGCAATTTCATCTAAAAGCATTGGGAAGTTATATTCTTCTCTTATTTCTGCAGAATAAAATTCACCTGTTGATATATCACATACA
The DNA here is from genome assembly GCA_944386785.1 of uncultured Clostridia bacterium. Taxonomy (GTDB): domain Bacteria; phylum Bacillota; class Clostridia; order TANB77; family CAG-508; genus CAG-269. The sequence goes on from CALXCM010000034.1 coordinate 8,616, forward strand.
CTTATTCCATAATGTATTCCAGATTTAAATATAGCCATGATATAGTTGTTTTTTCTTTCTTCTAGCATATTACTATCTACTATAGTTCCTGGTGTTACTACTCTTATTACTCCTCTTTTTACTATTCCTTTTGCTTTTTTTGGGTCTTCTAATTGTTCACAAATAGCTACTTTATATCCTTTATTTATTAATCTTGATATATATATTTCTGCTGCATGATGTGGAACTCCGCACATAGGAGCTCTTTCTTCTTGTCCACAGTCTTTTCCTGTTAGAGTAAGTTCTAGTTCTCTTGATGCTGTTATTGCATCATCAAAAAACATTTCATAAAAGTCGCCTAATCTATAAAACAATATGCAATCTTTGTATTCTTCTTTTGTTTCAAGATATTTTTGCATCATAGGTGAATATTCTGCCATATTTATCTTTCTTCCTTTCGTTTTTTGTTATATATTTTAAATACTAGTCTGTTATCTCGCCTTTTAAATACCACATATGTTCTGATACTATTTTAATATCTATATATTTTCCGATTAAGTCTTTGCTTCCAGAGAATATAACTACTTTGTTGCTATCTGTTCTTCCTGTTAGCATATTAGGATTGTTTTTACTTGTTCCTTCTACTAGTACTTTTTGAATTGTTCCTACATATTTTTTGTTGTTTTCTTCAATCATGCTTTCTACTAATTCTTTTAGCTTATCAAATCTTTTATGTTTTATTTCTTCTGGTACTTGATTTTCCATTTTATCTCCTGGTGTTCCTTTTCTTCTTGAATATATGAACATAAAGACTTGTTCAAACCTTACTTTTCTTACTACATCTAAAGTATCTTCAAATTCTTCGTCAGTCTCTCCTGGAAAGCCTACTATGATATCTGTAGATAAAGTTAAATTTGGTATTTTTTCTTTCATTTTATCTACTAATTCTAAATACCCTTCTTTTGAATATTTTCTATTCATTTCTTTTAAGACTTTTGTGTTTCCTGATTGAAGCGGTAAGTGTATTAATTTACATACTTTATCACAATCTGCTATTGCATCTATTACATCATCTGTAAAATCTTTTGGGTGTGGTGATACAAATCTTATTCTTTCTATACCATCTATTTTATTTATTTCTCTTAAAAGTTTTGCAAAAGAATCTATACCGTTATATTTTTCAAATGGTATATTTTTTTCTTTTTCGACTCTTAAATATGAATTTACATTTTGTCCGAAGAAGTGTTATTTCTTTATATCCTTCTTTTGCTAAAAGTTTTACTTCATCAATTATATCTTTTGGATTTCTACTTCTTTCTCTTCCTCTTACATATGGAACTATACAATATGTACAAAAATTATTGCATCCGGTTCATTATAGTTACAGATGCTTTTATCTTACTATCTCTTTTAATTGGTAAATCTTCATAAATTTTTCCATCAATATCTATTACATCTTCTATTCTTCTTTTTTCTTCTAAAGAGGTATATAAATCTTCTGGGAATTTATACAATGTATGTGTTCCAAATATTATATCTACAAATGGATAGCTTTCCTTTATCTTATCTGTTATATGTTTTTCTTGCATCATACAACCACCAATTGCAATAATTATTCCTTTTTCTTCTTTTCTTCTTTTTAATTCTCCGAAGTTTTCCGAAATAATTTGTCTTCTGCATTTTCTCTTACACAACAAGTATTAAATATTACTATATCTGCATCCTTAAAGTCTAAAGTTTTTGTATATCCCATATTTTCTAGCATACCACAGATTTTTTCTGAGTCATTTTCATTTAATTGGCAACCCATTGTATATATGTTATATTTTAAAGATTTTCCTTCATTTATTTTTTTTACTTTTTCTATATATTCTTTTTGTTTTTTTACATCATTTATTGTGTTCAATTTCTTCTCCTCCATTACTTTGACTATTTTAATATATTTTTAGGCATTTTGCAAGGGGATTTAAACTTTTAGAAATATATATATTTTAAAAGGAACTGTAAAATTTACAATTCCTTTTTCATAATTTTAAATATTTTCTTTTAAGTTCAATACTTCTTCTTTGCTTAATTCTGTATATTTCATAACTATTTCTAAATCCATTCCATCTTTTAACATGCTTTTTGCTATTTCTAATTTTTCTTCTTTTCTTGCCTGTCCAATTTCACTATTTCTGTTTTATGTACATATTCTTTAAATCCAAATATTTCATAATCTAATATATTTACCATTATTATTGGATTTATTTCTTCATATTTTTCCCCTCGTTCTACTTCTCTTGATAATATCTTTGATGCATAATACATTGTTCTTTTTTCCATATTTTCTAAGTTTCTTAACTGCATCTCTATATTTACTATTAATCCATCATTTAATTTTGCTTCTAAATCTAATCTTCCACCTTTTTCTTTTTCATCTAGCTTAAGTAAACCTACTTCACTTCTTATATCTATTTTTTCTATATGTATTTTTAATAGTGCTTCTAAAAATTCTTTTAAATATTTTTCATTGCTTTTAGTTTTATATTTAGAGATACAAAAAAAGAGATAAACTTTGAAATTTATCTCTTTAAAATATACTTTTTTAATTAATTTCTTAAGCAAGTCCGTATTTTTTCTTAAATTTATCTGCTCTACCACCTACTGTATCTTGTCTTAAGTTACCTGTCCAGTATGGATGACATTTAGAACAAACATCTACTTTTAAATCTTTTTTTGTAGAACCTACTTTTAAAACATTACCACAAGCACATGTGATAGTTGTTTCATTATATTCTGGATGTATTCCTTGTTTCATTAATGTTCACCTCTTTCTCGATTTTAAAATAACATGACTGTTTTTTATAATATCATATTTTTTTATTTTTTTCAAGTAATTTTTATTGATTTTCACTATTTTCGTTATTTTCTTGATTTTCATTTTCTTGTTGTTGCATAAATGTTGCAGAATAAATCATTTCTTTGTTTAAAGATAATTTATTTACAAGTTTGCTCATTACATTAAATACACATGCTATAATTATGATTATTAAACCTATTTTTTTCCAATATTTTGCAAGCATATTTTTATCTCCTTTTTATTTAATACTATTTAATTATACTTTTTATTTTTTAAAATGTCAAGGAAATTCCTTCCTATAAACGGATTTTGTAATATTTTTTTGTTTTTTGTTAATAATAATTTTGGTGATTTAAATGAAAAATAATTCTAAAAATAAAAAAGGAATGTATATAACTATTTCTATAATATTAGCTCTTCTTTTTGCAGGTGGTATATATCTATATTATTCCAATATTAATAAAAATAATTCTAATTATGAAGCTTCTAAAACCGCTTCTGGAAATGAAAATGAAAGTGTAAATGAAAGTAATAATGAAAGTCAAGAAAATACTGAAAATTTAAATACAGCAAATGAAAATAATACTTCTGATGCTAATAATTCTAATGAAAATGTAAAAAATATAACACAAAACATTACAAACTACAAAGAAGAAAAGCTTTCAGAATTTACAACTACAATTTATTCTAGTGATAAAGCAAGACAAAATAATATAAATATTACATGTAATACTTTAAATGGAACTATTGTAAAAAAAGGTGCAACTTTTTCTTTTTGTAATACTGTAGGTCAAGCAACAAGCACCAAAGGATATATGGAGGCAGATATTTTTGACCATGATGGCCATAAGAAAAAAGGATATGGTGGTGGAAATTGCCAAGTAAGTAGCACTTTATATAATGCCATTTTAGCAGTTCCTACTTTAACAGTAACTGAAAGACATGAACATAGCAACAAAGTTCCTTATGTTGCAAAAGGAAAAGATGCAGCAGTTGCCTATGGTAGTTATGATTTAAAATTTGTAAATAATTCTGGAAATGA
>CALXCM010000035.1 GCA_944386785.1 uncultured Clostridia bacterium
TAATTCATGAGATACATCTGATATAAAGCTTTTTCTCATTTCATCAATTTTTGATTTTTCTTCTATATCTTTTTCTAGTTCTATATTTGTACTTCTTAATTGTTTTATTGTGCTTTCTAGTTTATCAGACATTTGATTTATACTTTTACCTAAGTTGTTTATTTCGTCATCTGCGCCTGTTATCCTATATTTATGGCTAAAATCTAAGTTAGCCATTTTCTTTGCAATTTTATTTAATTCTAATATTGGTTCTGTAAATTTTCTAGATACATATGTAACAATAATTGCTGAAAGTAAAATTGCAAAACCTGCCATTAGATACAAGAAATTATTAGATATTTTTACACTTTCTTGTATTGATGTTATTGGTATTCTTACATACAAAAAATAGTCATTATCAAGCATTGATGAAAGAACTATATATGTAATTCCATTTTTACTATCTTTCATTTTCTTAATCACAAAATCTTTATTTTTTTCTATTGTTTCTCCAAAATTTGCTTCAAAATTATTTGTCATTTCACTCATTTGACTAAATGTAGAAAAGAAATCCTTATTTGATGTATATACATTTACATTTTGGTCATCTTTTATTAAAATATCAAAATTGTTTTGTATTGCCATTTTTTCTAGTTCAGACCTTATATCTCCTTCTACTTCTCCGTTATAATATCCATTTACTAAGTCATATACTGAAACTAATGCTTTTGTTTTGCTGTAAATATAAAATTGGCCAAATACAAAATTGTTTACTAATATTAAAAATAAAATAATTAATAATATCACTAATGATAAAGTTATAAAAAGTTTTACTCTTACGGATTTTAGTGCATTTCTTATTTTGCTCATTTTTATCCTCTTTTCTTATTTATTTTATTTCAAATTTATAACCTACGCCTCTCATAGTTTTAATATATTTTCCTTTTTTGCCTAATTTATGTCTTATCTTTTTTATATGGCTATCTATTGTTCTAGAATCTCCATAATAGTCGTAATTCCAAACATTATTTAAAATTTTATCTCTAGAAAGTGCAATATTTTCATTATCTACTAAATAAGTTAAAAGCTCATATTCTCTTAAGCTTAATTCTATTTGTTTTCCGTCAACTTTTACTGTTCTTCCTTCTTTATCTATTTCTATTCCGCCATAATCTTTTACTTGCTTTTCATCTTTTGTAGTCCTTTTTAAAATTGCTTCAACTCTTGCAACTAAGATTTTTGGACTAAAAGGTTTTGATATATATTCATCAACTCCAAGTTCAAAACCAAACAATTCATCTTGTTCTTCTCCTCTTGCAGTTAGCATGATAATTGGAACTTTTGATTCTTGCCTTATTTGTCTTAAAACAGACCATCCATCTAATTTTGGCATCATTACATCTAATAATATTAGAGTTATTTTATTTTTGTTTTCTTCAAAAACTTTTAGAGCTTCTTCTCCATCTCCTGCTTCTAGAATACTAAAACCTTTAGCTTGTAAAAAGTCTTTTATCAATTTTCTCATTCTAGATTCGTCATCTACTACTAAAATATATTTATTTTCCATAAGACCACTCCTAATATTTATAAATATTATATATTATACCAAGTGTTTATGTCTATATTGTGAACGAAAAAATTAATAAATAAAAAAGCAGTTACTAATAATTTTTAATAGTAATTGCTTTTTATTCATCTTCAAATTCAACATCTTTAAATAAGGAATCATCAAAAAAGTCAGTCAGTTCAATGTCAAATCCTTCACATATATGTAATATAGTAGATAATTTTGGACTTTTACTTTTTCCATAAAATATACTAAAAACAGTGGAATATGATAGTCCAGAATTAGTTGCCAATTTATTTATTGTTATATTATGTTCTTCGCAAAGATTTATAATTCTTTTTTGAACAGCTTCTGAAAGTTGCATATGTTCACCTCTTTTTTAATATAGAAATTATATCAAAAGCAAATTATAAATATTTGCGAATAATCGCAATATTTTATTGACTTTTATTTTTTGTTATCATATAATTATTGCGAACAATCGCAAATGCAAAATTATATCTGTAGACCGCTATAGATATAAAATATGATTTTAAAAATTCTAAAGAAAAAAGGAAAGGATTAGATTTAATTATGAAAAAATTAAAAAATAGTAAAAATGGTGTTACTCTTATTGCTCTTGTTATTACAATCATTGTTCTATTAATTTTGGCATCAGTATCGATTGCAATGCTTACAGGACAAAATGGAATTCTAAATCAGGCACAAAATGCAAAAACAAAGACAGAAGAAACAACATTAGAAGAAAAAATAAAACTATTAACAACAGAAAATATAATCAATGAATATACAGGAGAAAAACAAGAAAAAACAGCACAAGAATTACAAAATGAACTAAATGAGCAAGGAGAAAATGTATTAGTAGTACAATGGGACAAATATATAATATTTGACCTAGAAAAAAGTAAAGAATATCGTGTAATGAGTGATGGAAGTATTAAATACTGGGCAGAAAATCCAATGGGAAATTTATTAAATAATATTACTGACATAAATAGCGAATTCATAGGTCACGATAGTAATAACAAAAGTGTAATTGGTATAGATTCTGAAGGAAATCAAGTTAATATGAATTTTTGGGAATGTACACTACTAGATAACAAAACATATGCTCTGAATGATTCAAATGCTTTGAATGAAACTTCACTTACACCAGGATATATAGCAGATGAAGATCATGATGGAAATCTAGATATTATAGATGGAGCAATAAAAGGAAAAATACCGCAATTTTTATATGTAGAAAGTGATGAGATTTGGATTGCAGTAACAGATTTAACTCAATTATTCAGAAATATGAGTTCATTAACTATTGCCCCTGAAATTCCAAATACAGTTATAAATTTAACAGGAACATTTTGTGACACTGACATAAGAAATGCGCCTAAAATTCCATATGGTGTAACTACTATGAATGGTACATTTGGAAGATGTTATAATTTAGAAATATCACCCGAAATACCTAATACAGTAAGCGATATGACTAGTACTTTTTTTGGTTGCTCTAATTTAGTAGAAATGCCTGAAATCCCTGATAGTGTAAAAATATTAGGTTACACATTTAATGAATGTACTAAATTATCCAGTGTAAATAAACTGCCAGATAATATCACAAATATGTATGGTTCTTTTGGAAATTGCATTAATTTAATTAATGTAGAAAACCTTCCACAAAATGTTGAGAATATGGAAGATACTTTTTTTAAATGTGTAAAATTAGAAAATATTCCTGATATTCCTAGTAATGTTCAGAATTTAAAAGAAACATTTAGGGGCTGTACATCTTTAATTAATTCTCCAATAATACTTTCAGATAAAGTAACTAATATGCAAGCAACTTTTAGCGGATGCTCTTCTCTTACTGCAGCTCCAGAAATACCTCAAAGTGTAGAAAATATGCATGGAACATTTGAAGGATGTACATCACTTATTACTCCACCAAGAATTATTCCAAATAATGTTAAGACATTAGCTTTTACATTTTATAATTGCTCAAACATGGAGGGTGAAATACAAATAAATGCTGATATTAATGGAAGTATAACATCAAATAATGTTACCGACTATTATGGATGTTTTTATAACGCATGTACGAACGGAAAAGAATTAACTATATTAAAAACAAGTGAAACACCTCTTGATATGTTAAATAAATTAAAAGATAATAATTCTAATATAATAATACAAAATTAAAATTTATGAGAATACAAATAAGTCTATTTATCATATCTTTTTATGAAAAATATGAAAGGAACACTTTGAAAATCAAACATATTTTTAAAAAATTTCCTTCCTTATCAATCCCAAAAAAACTCCTACAAAGTTCTAAAATAGTTATTTAAAATAATTTTAGAATTTGTCGGAGTTTTTTGAATGATTAAATAATTTATCTTACAAAATTTGCGAAATATAATGAAATATTCTTTACAAAGAAAAATTTATACTAATTGTATATTTGCATAATTATAAAAAATGTTGAAAAAACTTTTATAGTAAGAAAATCCATTCTAATATAAAAAAGATAAGTCCTTTATGGCTAGGTATTAAGAAATACCCACCGCATATGAAACTAACTTTCACACATAAAGAACTTATTGCTTTCTTATTTCTATATTATTTATTACATTATTTATACATAAAACAACTTCTTTTATCAAATAAATTATCCTAATAATCAATGTAAAAAATTCAAGTATTTTATATTTTTTAGAATTGATCTTTTATTTTTCTTTTATATATATATCTTGATTATCATGTGCTACTTTTATATTTTCTTCATCTAATATTTTTATAATCTTGTAGTTTATTCCTTCTACTTCTTTTAAGTAGCTGCTATATCCAGTTGAATTTGTATAAGTATATACTAACATATTTATTCCATTTTCATCTATACCATCAAACCTTACAATTGTTGAATCATCTAAAATATTTTCTCTGTTATATAGCATTTCTTCAACTCTTGCTTTTAATCTTTGTAGTTTTTCCACTGGTGTTTCTAAGTCTATTTTAATATTTACTTTATATCTTCTACTTTCCATTTTGCTCCAATTTATTACTGAAGCATTTGAGATTATTGAGTTTGGAACATTTAATAAAGAGTTTTCAAATGTTCTTATTCTTGTTGTTCTAAATGTTATATCTTCTATTGTTCCTTCATAGTTATCCATTTGAACCCAATCTCCAACAGCAAAAGGTTTATCTATAAATATTACAACTCCACCAAATAGGTTTTTAGCAGTATCTTGAGCAGCAAGTGTTACAATTAAACCACCTATTCCAAGTCCTGCAATTAGTCCTGTTAGGTCAACTTTTAATAATGATAACACTATAAATGCTGCAATTATATATATAATAACTCTTACAATTTTTAAAGCAAATTCTATGCTTGCATCATCATATTGTCTTTTAGCTTTTTTTCTCATTTTAACAATTAGTGTTGATTTTAATGTAAAGCTTTTTGCTAGTGCTATTGCAAAAGCTATAACACTAATTATTTCAAATATGGTTGTAACTAGATTCATTATTTCTTGGCTTATATTTAATGGTTTCTTTAAGAAAAGTACTGCTAAATATACACCTAAAATTATGAAAAATAGTTTTAATGGTTTAAAAAATGCACTTTCTTTTATTTCTTTTGCTTTTTTTGCTTTAAATTTAAACATTCTAATAATTATATATGAAAATGTAGAACTAAGTATTCTAAAAAGCAAAATTATAGCAACTGCAATTAATATGTCAACAATTTGTAATGCTTTAATATTTTCAATAAAACTTGTAAATTGATCCATTTTTTCCTCCGTATTATATATTATTTAGTATTTATCCCATATAGTCCCTTAATTTTTTACTTCTACTTGGATGTCTTAATTTTCTTAATGCTTTTGCTTCAATTTGTCTTATTCTTTCACGAGTTACTTGAAATTCTTTACCTACTTCTTCTAATGTTCTTGCTTTTCCATCTTCTAATCCAAATCTTAATTTTAATACTTTTTCTTCTCTTGGAGTTAATGTACTCATAACTTCTTCTAATTGTTCTTTAAGTAGTGTATATGCTGCCGAGTCATGTGGTGCTGGACTATCTTCATCTTGTATAAAGTCTCCTAAATGACTGTCATCTTCTTCTCCTATTGGAGTTTCTAATGATACTGGGTCTTGAGCTATTTTTTGAATTTCCATTACTTTTTCTACTGGTATTTCCATTTCTTCTGCTATTTCTTCTGGGGTTGGTTCTCTTCCTAATTGTTGAAGCAAGTGTCTTGATGTTCTTATTAATTTATTTATTGTTTCTACCATGTGTACTGGAATTCTTATTGTTCTTGCTTGGTCTGCAATTGCTCTTGTTATTGCTTGTCTAATCCACCATGTTGCATAAGTACTAAATTTAAATCCTTTTGTATAGTCAAATTTTTCAACAGCTTTTATTAGTCCCATATTTCCTTCTTGAATTAAGTCTAAGAATAGCATTCCTCTTCCTACATATTTTTTAGCAATACTTACAACTAATCTTAAGTTTGATTCTGCTAATTTTTGTTTAGCTTCTTCATCTCCTTTTAAGATTCTTTTTGCTAAGTCTAATTCTTCATCAAATGTTAGAAGTGGAACTCTTCCTATTTCTCTTAAATACATTCTAACTGGGTCATCTACATTTATTCCTTCATAAGTTGTGTCTGTAATTTCATCTAGTTTTAAATTTTCTACTTCTTTTAAATCTTCAATATCTGGTTCTTCCCCTAAATCGTCATTTAATAAATCTACACCTAATTCTTCAAAAGCATCAAACACTTTATCTATTTGGTCTGGATTCACATCATCTAATTCTGTTGCTAAATCTCCATATGTTATTTGACCTTTTTCTTTAGCTTTTTTTAGAATATTGTTTACTTTTTCTTGTTTTAATTTTTCTCCTTCGTCATCTTTTTCTTTTATTTCTTCTTTGTTTTCTTTTTCTAATTCTTCCTTTTCTTTTTTAATTTTAGTTGCTGCTTTTTTCTTGGCAACTTTTCTTGCTTCTTCCATTTTTTCTAATTTTTCTTCAGATTTAGTTTTACTTTTTGTTTCTTTTTCTTTATCTTGTAATTTACTTTCTTCTTTATTTTTTTCTTTATTTTCTTCTTTTTTTGTTTTAGCCACTTTTTCTTTCTTTTCAACTTTTTCAACTTTTTCTACTTTTGTTTTTGGTGCTTTCTCTGTTTTTTTAGTTTTTTCAACTTTTTTAACATTTTTTTCTTCTTTATTTTTTTTCTTATTTTTAGCTTCTACTTTTTCTTCCTTTTTTGGTTTTGTATCCTTTTTTACAGTTTTTTTAGTTTCTTTTTTTACTTCTTCTACTAATTCCTCTTTTTTCTTTGCCATTAATTTTTCACCCCTATTTCATTTTTGCTAAGCTGATTATTATATCACTTAGCTCACTTTCCATTTCTTTTTTTGTAGTTTCATCTAACTGTTCATTTTCCAATTTTTCTAAAATTTCAAACTTTCTGTCATTTAACTTTTCTTTTTGATAACTTCTCATAATATCATCTATTGCTTTTTCTAAGTCTGTTATCTCATAATCTTCTGCCATAATTTCAGTAATATGACTTTGTTCTTCTTCTGACATAGTATCTAAAATTGCATTTACATTATTGTTTTCCTTTTCAAACTCTTGGTAAAGTTTTTCTGCAATCTCCTTATTTAACTCATCTTTAAAGTCCTCTATCTTTATATTTTGCTTTATTATTTGAAAAATATTCAAATCACCATTTAAAAGAATCGAAAGTATTGTATTTTCTCTTCTTTTTACAGCTTCTGATATATCATTTTTTTGAACTTTTCTATGAATTACAACAGGTCTTGCTTTTTCTAAAGTTTTATCAGATGTTGTCTTACTATAGTTTAGTTTGTTTACTTCTGCATAAATTGCTTCTTTTGAAATATCATAATCTTTTGCAATTTTTTCGATGTATACTTCTTTTTCCATGGTATTATCGACTTTTGCAATAATTTTTGCAATTTCATTTAAGAATTTAATTTTATCACTTGTATTTTCTAAATTCAGATTTTTCTTTAAAACTTTAACTTTGAATTCAACTACAGATAATGCTTTATCAATTAGACCTTGAAACCTTGCATTTCCATATTTTATTACAAACTCATCTGGGTCTTTTGCACCTTCCATTTGAAGTATTCTAATATCACATCCCATGTTTTGTAAAATATCTAATGCTCTTAATTTTGCAGCTAATCCTGCTTCATCAGAATCGTAACTTAAAATGATTTGATTTGTATTTTTTCGAAGTAAATATCCTTGTTGCTGGGTCATAGCTGTACCTAAAGCTGCAACTACATTGTGTATCCCTCTTTGATGAAGTGATATAACATCCATATATCCTTCAACAATTAAAAGCTTGTCCCTAATATTATATTTTTTAGCAACATTTAAGCCATACAAATGTCTTCCTTTGCTATATACAATATTTTCAGGAGAATTAATATATTTTGGTTTAGAGTCATCTAAAACTCTTCCTCCAAAAGCTATTACTCTTCCTCTTGCATCACAAATCGGAAACATTAGCCTATTTCTATATCTGTCAATATATCTTCCATTATCATTTCTATTTACTAAACCTGATTCTAAGATTTCTCTATCTTGGAAGCCTTCTTTTTTTAAAGCTTTATATAGTTCATCAAACTTTCCAGAAAAACCTAGTTGAAATGACTTTAAAGTCTCGTTATTTAGTTTTCTTTTTTTCACATATTCTTGTGCTGGCTTTGCTTCTGGCTTGTACAAATTTTCGTGATAAAATTTTGCAGTAAATTCATTTACCTTATACACTTTAGCTTTTAACTCTTCTTTTATAGAATCTTTACTATTTTCTAATGTTGGTAACTGAATCTTTGACCTCTCTGCTAACATTTGCACTGCTTCTACAAAACTTATTCCTTCAATTTTGGTTAAGAATGTAAAAACATTTCCTCCTACACCACAACCAAAACAATGAAAAATTTGCTTATCTGGTGAGACAGAAAATGATGGTGATTTTTCATTATGAAATGGACATAACCCAAAGTAATTTCTGCCGCTTCTTTTTAGCCTTACATATTGTGAAACAATATCTACAATATCATTTGTTTGCCTTACTTCATCTATAATTTCGTCACTATACCTTGGCATTTTCTCCTCACTTTCCTTTATTTATCATTTTTATTTACACAATTATATTATTCGACGCGTTTTACATAAATCCTTCCCAATGCAACAAAAAAATCCCCAATTTTTGAGAAAATTGGGGACAGTTCTAAAATCTCTCATTTTTGTCGAACTTTGTCAAATGAGACAAATGTGGACTTAAGCTTTTTGGTCTTATTCTCTTAAAAGCATCATCTTTTGGTCTAATTTATTTATTGTTTTTGCGTAATTTAGCCATTCTTTTTTCTGCTTTTTAGTGGGTTTTTCTTCTGGTTTATAAATCATCTTATGTTCTATGCTAGACCAAAAGTCCATTGCCATAGTTCTTATTTGTATTTCAACTTTTACATATATTACTTCTTTTGATAATTTCACTGGGGTTCTTACTATCAAATGATATGCAGAATATCCACTTGGTTTTGGATTTCTTATGTAATCTTTTTCTTTTACAGTTTCTAGTCCTGGTATTTCTTGTATCATATTTTTTATAGAATAAATATCATTTTGAAGAGGACATATTATCCTTATTCCTGCTATGTCATTAATATTTTCTATCATTTGTTCATAGTTTAATGTTAAATTCTTTTTCTTCATCTTTTTTATTATACTTTCTGGTTCTTTTATTCTCACATTTACATGGTCTATTAGGTCATAATTATATAAAAATTTTGACTCTTCTTTAAATATTTCTATTTTTGTATTTAATTCTTTTACTGCCATTTTATATACAAACATCAATTTTTGAAAAGTATCATCATCTTTTGTCACACTTTCACTATAGTCTAGAAAGTTTTTCAGGTCTACTAAGTCCGTTTTTTCTTTTACTTTTATTTTCATATAAATTCAGCTCCCTTAACTTTATTTTTATATGTGTTACATTCTTAGTATATGCATATATTATCTATATATTGTTATCAAAAAACAGTACTTATGTGTTTTTTATGTGAAAGGTTTCTTAAATAAGTCTTAATTATAAGAAACTAAAAAAGCAACATGATTATTTTCACATTGCTTTTATTTTTTATATAATTCTTATTCGACAATATTTGACAAAAATGAGAGATTTTAGAACTGTCCCCTTTCTATCAATTCTTCTACTGTTAGCTCTTCTTTTTCTCCTGTCTTTATGTTTTCAAGTTCTATTTTGTCTCCTTCTTGCTTGTCACCAATAACTACTAAATATGGTGTTCCTAAAATTTTGCAATCTTTCATTTTTGCACCTATTGTTATTTTTTCTCTATCGTCTAAGATTGCTTTTATCCCATTTTTATTTAATGTTTCGTATAATTTATTTGCAAATTCTACTTTTTCTTCATTTTCCATTTTTGGAACTATTTGAATTTTAAATGGTGCTATATTTTCTGGAATTGCAAATCCACATGGTCCCCATTTAGGATCTTTTATTAAAGAATGTTCATATAAAGCTGCTAATGTTCTACTTACTCCAATTCCATAACATCCCATATAGTACAATGATTCTTTTCCTTCTTTGTTTATGAATTTTCCATTCATCATTTCAGAATATCTTGTTCCTAATTGGAAGATATGTCCTAATTCCATTGTTCTTATTTCTTTAAAGTTTGATATATCTTCTATTCCATATTCATTTTTCAAATATTCTTTGTAATCTTCTCTTTCTAGTATTTCAGTATTTAAACCTATTTTTGTTTTTTCATCAAAAAGAATTTTGTCTTCTCCTTGTTCAGAAATTAGCATAAATTCTTCTGATTTTTTTCCTCCCATTGCTCCGTTATCTGCAACGATTGGAATTACATCTAGTCCTATTTTTTTGAAAATTTCTAAAAATGCTTTTCTTACATTTTCATAAGATTTTGCCATTTTTTCTTCATCTTCATCAAAACTATATGCATCAAGCATTGGGAAAGCTTTTCCTCTTAAAAGATATCCTCTTGTTCTTATTTCATTTCTAAATTTTTCGCCTATTTGATAATATGTAACTGGCAAATTTTTATATGATTTTAATTTTTCTCTTGCAAATTCTAACATTGCTTCTTCTCCTGTTGGAGCTAAACAAAATGTTCCCTTGTTTGATTCAGTAATTAGCATTGTTCCATCATCTACATAATGGTCATATCTTCCTGAATTTTTCCATATTGTGTCTGGTTGAAGTGTTGGAAGTAATACTTCGATACATCCATGTTCGTTTAATGTTTCTACTATTATTTTTTCTATATTTCTTCTTAATAAAAGTGGTATTGTACCATATCCAAAAAGTCCTGCTCCATATTGGACAAGTTGACCTGTTTGAAGTAATATACTTTGCCCTGGATACATTTCATCTATATTATTTAATTTTGTTGTTCCCATTCCTGTTCCGTGATAATCTCATATTAAACCCTCTTTCTAATTATTATAATTATTTATCTTCTTCTAAATTTTCTATATTTTCTTTTTTCTCTTCTTCTACTTCCCTTTCGGGATTTGCCCCTTCTAATTCGTCTATTACAATTTGTTTATTTTCATCTAATTTATATCTTGGAAGTTCTGGTAAATCTTCTAAAGAACTATATCCAAACATTTTTAAAAATTCATTTGTTGTTTTATATGACATCGGCTTTCCTGGTAGATCTAATTTTCCGGCTTCTTCTATTAGTCCATATTCTAAAAGTTTATATACACAAGCATCTGCTGAAACTCCTCTTATATCTTCAATTTCTGCTCTTGTTATTTTAGGATTATATGCAATAATTGATAAAGTTTCTAAAGCTGCCCCTGATAGATTTGGCTTACTTCTTTTATCTAATACAGGATATATATATTGATATAAATCTTTTTTTGTACATAATTGATATGAATTATCTAATTTTATTATTTCTATTCCTCTATTTTCTAATTTATATTCTTCTTGCATATTAGAAATTATCTTTTCTAAGTCATCTTCTGAAATTTCTAATGCTAAAACTAATTCGTTTTTAGTCACTTCTCTTCCAGCTGCAAAAAGTATTGCTTCTATTATCCCTTTTATTTTTTCTATATCCATATTTTCTACCTTCTTATTTTTATTTAACGCATATATTATCCCACGAAATACTATATCTGTCAATATTTTTAGAGTATCTTGATTTGGATTTTAACAAGAAAACTGTCGAATAATGTCAAAACTTTATTATTTACAATTTATGTATTTCATGATATATTAATTACGCTTTCATTTGAAAGCATATATCAACTCCTATTTATTTCTATATTTATTTAAAGTTAATTTTTATTCAAAGACTAACTATTAATTGTCAATAGTTTTTCAAAAAAAATTAAAAATATTTTTGTTAGATAAAAAATTGCATAACA
>CALXCM010000036.1 GCA_944386785.1 uncultured Clostridia bacterium
TTTTCTTGCATTGCTATTTGTAATTCTATATTACAATATTCTTTATCATCTATTTTGGCTAATATATCTAGCACTCCTAATTTATCTTCTTCTGTTTCTATGTCTTTTTCTTTATCCATAGAATTCCTCCTTTTGCTATATTAATAATTAAACCAATACTTCTTTTCTATTTTCTCCTTTCTTTTTTATTATTTTTATTTCTTTGGAATTTTTAGATTTTAATTTTTATTTTAAGAAATTAAAAGAATTCTAATTAAAACATATTTTTAAACACAAAATATGTATGCTTTTGACTTTCAATTTTTTTAATTTTTATTTTCAGAAAATTTTTTAGATTTCTTTGATTAAAATCATTTGATTTAATTTTTATTGATTTAATTATTTAAAAATTGTTTTTAAAATATATTAATTTCTTTACTTTTGCAATTATTTTTTATAAAAAATCCTTTTTCCTATATAAAAAATAAAAAAGCTTCTATTAAAAAAGCTTTTTTCTATACAATATATTCTATTTTATTATTTGGGAAATATTTTTTCATTTGCTCTTTTAAAAAAATTTCTCCATCATTTTTTATTTCTTCCTTATATCTATACTTTCCTTTTCCAGAACCTTTCATTATTTCTTTGTTATATATATTTATGCTATTTGGAAAAGCTTCCTCATTTATTTTGCTAAATTAATTATATTTTCCATAACTTCATTTGTTATTTTTTCTAATATTTCTTTATCTTTGCTTCCTTTATATTTGCTATAGTCTAAAGGCTTTCCATATGTAATTGTAACTTTTCTATTTCCTTTTGTTCCACCTTTTATTCCACAAGGTAAAACTTTTGCTCCGCTTCTTACAGCAAAAAATGCTACACCGTCTTTTACTTTTTCTCCTTTTTCTAAACCATTTCTAGTACCTTCTGGAAATAAAGCAATACATTTTCCTTCTTTTAAATCTTTTAGAGATGTTTTTATAGCTGATATATCTTTTTCATCTCTTTTTACTGGTATTGCCTCAAAAACCCAACCTAAAAATGCTAAGAATTTATTTTTATATAATTCTTCTTTTGCTAAAAATTTCATATCTCTTTTTGCTGTTGCAACTAATAATGGTGGGTCTAAATAACTTCTATGATTTCCACAAAAGATTAATGGTCCTTCTTTTGGTATATTTTCTAGTCCTATAATTTCTACTCTATAATATATTTTGCACCAAATATATATTGCTCCTCTTACAATCCATTTTATAACTTCTTTAAATGCCTTTTTCATTACATTTCTCCTTTATTTTAATTTTTTTAATATCTCTTTTTCTATTGTTTCTACAACTTCTTTAATTTCCATATTACTAGAATCTATATATATTGCATCATCTGCTTTTTTTAGTGCTCCTATTTCTCTTTCTTTATCACTTTTATCTCTTGCTTTAATATTTTCTAAGATTTCTTCATATGTCATATCTATTCCTTGTTCTTTATTTTGTTTTTCTCTTCTTTTTGCTCTTTCTTCTGGTGTTGCATCTAAATATATTTTAACATCTGCATCTGGAAATACACATGTTCCTATGTCTCTTCCTTCCATTATGACATTTTTTCCTTGAGATATTTTTAAAAATATATTATTTAAGTTTTCTCTTACTTCTTTTATTTCAGAGATTTTAGAAACAATTTTTGCTACATCTTTTTGTCTTATTCTTTTTGTTACATTTTGTCCATTTAAAAGTATTTCATCTTTACCGTTTTTTATTTCAAAATCTATTTTTATATCTTCTAACATTTTTACTATTTTATCTTTTTCTTCTACAGATATATTTTGATTTATTGATTCTAATGCAACACATCTATATGCTGAACCTGTTCCTATGTTTATTAATCCTAATTTTTTACTTAGAGCTTCTGTTACTGTTCCTTTACCACTACCTGCTGGTCCATCTATTGCTACTACAAATGACATATTAATTCTCCTTTTCTTCTTTTTCTGGTACATAAATATTTTTTGCAACTACTTCTAATTCTACAACATTCATTGCAGTTAATTTTTCAATTTCTTTTTTTGCTTTTTCTTTGAAATTTTTTAAACCATCTACAACATTATATCCATATACTATTGTAACTTCTATATATAGTCTTACTCCTTCTCCGTAATTATCTACTCTTGCTTTTAGAATTTTATGTATTGCTTTTGTATTTACTGCTAAATATTCTAATATTTGTCTAAATACTAAGTCTGATATTGTAAAATTACCCATATAGCTAAATGTTGGTCTTATAATTGACTTTTCTGATATATATGGTTTTTGGCCTTTTCCTTTTGATTTAAATATTTGAAGTGGGTCTAATAAATATCCAGAAAAATCTTTTTTTATTTGAAATGTTGGAACTGGAATTACATGTTTTCCTTCTGTTACTCTTATTCTTCTTGCTGTTTCCATTTCTTGTTCTGTTGCAACATCATTTATATATGTTGTTTCTATAATTTCTGGAAGTCCTAAGTTTTCTGCAATCTTTTTTACCATTCCATCAGATGTTCCAAGTATTAAAATACTTTCTGGTTTATATTTTTTTAGTGCTTTTATTATTGCTTCTTTTTCGTCATCTTCATAAAATAGGGCATGTTTTACTGTTGCAACTTTTGTCGAAGCTTTTTTTGCTGATTCTCCTGCAATTACTTCATTATCTTTTATTAATAACCCGGTCATCTATTATGAAGTGAGTATTTTTTTCTCCTGCTACCATTTGTGCTCTATAGCTTTTTCCTGTTCCTGATGGTCCTACAAAAGCATATACTTTTATCTTTTTCATAAATGGTATCATTTCTTTTAATTCATCTAATAACATAAGGTTTATTCTCCTTTTTTGTCATTTTTTAAGTTCTTTCTTCTTAATTGTCCGGCATGCTGCATCAATATCTGAGCCTAATTCTCTTCTAATTGTTGCAACTATTCCGTGGTCATTTAAATAATCTCTAAATTTCATTATATTTTCATTTGAACTTTTGTCAAATTTCCCATTTTCTATTTTATTTATTGGAATTAAATTTACATGGCAAAGCATTCCATGTAATAGTTTTACAAGTTCTTTTGCATCTTCTTTGTTATCATTATTATCTTTTGCTAATGCATATTCAAAAGATATTCTTCTATTTGTTATTTTTATATATTCTTTACATGCTTTTATTAGTTCTTCTATAGGATATGCATTATTTACTGGCATCATACTACTTCTTTTTTTATTATTTGTTGCATGTAATGAAATTGATAATGTACATTGTATATTTTCTTTTGCTAATCTATATATATTTGGAACAAGCCCACTTGTTGAAATACTAATATGTCTTGCTCCTATACTTAGTCCTTTTTGATCATTTATTATTCTTATTGCTTTTACTACATTATCGTAATTATCTAAAGGTTCTCCAATTCCCATAAATACTACATTTGATATTCTAATATTTTGGTCTTGTTCTACTGCTAATATTTGTTCTACAATTTCTCCTGAACTTAGACTTCTTACAAAATTTATTCCAGTTGAAGCACAAAATTTACATCCCATTTTACATCCAATTTGAGATGACACACATATACTATATCCATAATGATATTTCATAAGCACTGTTTCTATTGCATTTCCATCTAATACATCAAATAGATATTTTATAGTTCCATCTTTTGATTCTTGTTTTTTTAGTATATTAAAATTGCAAATCGTATATTCTTTATTTAATTTTTCTCTTAACTCTTTTGATAGATTTGTCATTTCTTCAAAAGATTTTACTTTTTCTACATATAGCCATTTAAATATTTGTTCTGCTCTAAATTTCTTTTCTCCTAAATTTATTAATTCTTCTTGAAGTTCTTCTAGTGTATAGTCTTTTATATTTTTCATTTTTCTTCTTTCCTTTTAATTTGCTTTTTACTAGATATCTTATTTTTGTTTAATTTTCTATATAATTATATATTTATATAGAAAAAAAGTCAATTAAAAAGGAAACTATAAATAATTATTAAATAGTTTCCTTTCTTAGGCAATTTAATTAGGCTTTAAATTTAAAATCATCATCTTCTTTTGGAGTAATTTTACTATAATCAGGTTCTACATATACTTTACATGATTTTCCTTGATTTCTTATTTTATTTACTTCTTGCATAACAGCAGCAAGCAATCTCTCATCTTCTGAGTTAATAATAACATCTTGAAATTTCTCATATATGCCGTCTGATACAGAATTAATATCTTCTTTCACATCATAATCAGAAATAATTTCTTTTGCTAGTGATTCCATCACTTTCTTATCTGTATTTAACAATAATTTGTAAATTACTAAATAAGATATACTTGTTGCTATTTCATCATAATATGTGTTTTCTAGGTCATATAACCATTCTTTGTTTTTTAGTGTTTTCTTTTGGATCGTTCTTAATTCACTTGGCGTAAGCCTTTCTCTTAAGATATCTTTTTCAATATCAAATATTAATTCTTCTTTTTCTTGCTCTATCAAACTTTTTTGCTTTAAAAGAAATTTGTTTATTTCATTTTCTACTCCTTCTAAGATAATTTCAAATATTTCACCTAATACATCTTGTCCATTTACTGGAACTTCTTTTTTAGTCTTGTCCTTGCTGTCCATAATCTGTTCCTCCTAAATTTTTAAGACAAATTTATTATACTCTCCTTAATTGTTTATGTCAATTACTTTATGGTATTTAAAAAGAAAGCTATAAATAATTATCTATAGCCTTCTTTTTTCTTTAGGCTTGAAACTTATAATCATCATCATCATCCAAAGATTTTTCAATTCTATCGATTTTAACTACTACTCCTTTTCCTCCAGCAGATTTTTTAAAAATTAAATCATGAAGATATTGCATTGTTTTATTAGTACTAAAATTTGAAAATATATTTTCATAAATGTCATAAATATTTTCTTTAACATTTATAGCACTTTCATTTATATTATTAGTATTAATAACATTCCTTGCAATTTCTTTTATTTTCTCTTCATCTGTATTTAATATTATTTGATAGATAATTTTATAGACTAACTCACTGTATATTGTTTGGATAAATACCTTTTTTAACTCTTCATCTGCCTCTTTACTTTCAATTAATTCTTCTTCTGCTTCAGATATTTCAGGTCCGTTTAGATAAGTTAAAATAAGATCTTCTATCCGATTTTTTAGTTTTTCTATTTGTATATCTATTATATTCTGCTCGTTTTCTAAGTATTTAGTTAATTCTTCTTTGGATGATTCTAAAATATAATCAAAAGTTTCATCAAGCTTTTCTAGCCCTATTAGAGCTTTTTTTGTTGTCTTTTCCTTGCTGTCCATAAACTTTCCTCCTTGCTATTAAAGACACATAAATTATACTAGCTTTTAAGAATTATGTCAATTAGGTTTTATTTTAACCTTATTTCTTTTGGAATTATGATGTTTCCTTTTTTTATTCTTTTTGGCTCTAATAGTTTTTCTAATCTTTCTATCATTTCATATTCTTTATTAAAAAAGATTGAAAATAATGTATGTCGAATTTTGTCGAATGGCGTTGTCTTTCTTACAATTAGTCCTGTTTCTAATGGCTTTGGCATAAATAAATCACCTCTTGCCTTAATTTATTACATATGGAATTTTCTAATTATTGCTTCTTTTATATCTTTTGTACATAATATTATACAAACAATAAAATTAAATACAGAAATACTTGTTGCAATTATACTAAGAATAGGATTTCTTACTATATTTTCTCCAATAAATATTACAGGTAGCATGCTAAATAATACAATTATTAATTGATATATTGCATATTTTATATATTTTCTGTAACTTACTATTGTTAAAATTAACATTGTTACATTTGCTACAATTAAAATTATTGGTATTGAAATATCTATTGACCAACCGTCTAAAACCTATTTGGTAATCAATAAAGACTGTAAGGCATGATATTGCAATTGTTTGTATTAATACATGACCTGCTATATTAGTATTTTTCTTAATTGAATAAATTACTGTAATCCACACATAAATTATTCCTGCAATTGATAAAGCAGACCATGAAATCTTGTTACTTGTTAGTTTATCTATTAAAAGTAAAATACATGATAATACTATTGAAGAAATTATCAAAGCTTTCATTACTTTATCTGTTTTACTTGCATTAATTTTCTTTGGATATATCATCTAAAACACCATTACTTTCTATTTCTACTTTAATTTTCCTATCTTTTAGGAAGTTATAAAAACCTTTTTCTATATTATTATCTTTTAATATAGATGTAAATGTGAAAACTATTTTATCTTCAAAACTACAACTTGAACATTTTATTTTTTCTACTGGTTCTGGTGCAATTAGCATTAAAAAATATTTAATATAGTTTTTGTATTTTCCTATAATACCAATCCTTCCGATATTTGAAAATGTAGTTGTTGTATATTTTCTAATTTCTAAATAGCTTAATCTTACAATTGGTTTTTTTAATACCAAAGGAATTGTTTTTATAAAAAAGTTTGTTCCGAAGTTTTACATTTGCTGACATTGTTTTTATTATTTCTTCTTCTGATAGTTTTTTCTTAAAATCTTTTTTTACAAATTCTATTATTTTATCAAAAGTATCTAATTTATCTTTTACAACTTCTGCTTCTACTGTTATATATGAAAAAAAGTTAGACATCGTTTTTGATGGAAAATATTTTTTTAGGTTTACTGGTATGCATATTTTTATTGGCTTTTTTGATTTACTTTTTTTCTTTATATAATTTTCTTTGTAGATTGTGTAAATTAAAACTGAGGTTAAATACTGAGTAATTGTTGCATCATATTTTTTGCACTCTTCTTTTAGTCCTTTTAAATCTATTATTTCATGAATTGCACTTCTTGCTCCTAATGGAATATTTTTTCCTTTTAAGATATATGCTTTTTTTCCTGATGCATTTGATTTTGCTTTCTTGTCATAGTTTTTCATATAGCTATCTTCTGTGTTAAATTCTTCTATTTTCCTTATTCTTCTTTCTTCATCATTTAATATTTCTGGATGCATTAATTCTAAATATGTATATATTATCTCTCTAAAGAAAATATATCCGGCTATTTCCATCTGTTAAGCTATGAAAAATATCGATATTTATTTTGTTTTCAAAATATGTTACTTTAAACAAAAAGTCATTATTTTTCTTTGGGTCAATATATGTACAAGGATAATCTTTTTCTTCTTCTACTTTTGGCTCTTTTAAATTTTCTTCAAAATAGAACCAAAAAAATCCAGCTTTCATTTTCACTCTAAATGAAACATATTTACTAAGTGCTTGTTTTACTGCTTCTTTTAAAATATTTTCATTTATTTTTTCTGTCAATACTACTGATAATCTAAAAACTGTACTATATTTTTTCCCTGCTGATATTGGAAATATTTTAGCTGAGTTGTCTAATCTTCTCCAATATAGCTTATTTTCTTTTTTCTTTTTCATTAAATTACTTCCTTTGTCTTTTAATTTATGAATTTATTAATGATATTATATCATTATACCCTTCTTTTATTAAACTTTTTGGGCTATTTTTCTCTATCATCCAAATATGACCTGCTCCTTCATATTCTTTGATATTAACTATGCTTCCTTGTTCTTTTGCTTTTTCTACAAAAAGTTTTGCATCTGGATTTAATATATCTTTTGTTCCTGTTAAGATTGTGACATTTTCTAATTTTGATAAATCTCCATCTATTGGATTTACCAAATAACTATCCATTCCATCTTCTCCAGCATATGCAATTCCTGCAATTCTTAATGCTTCTTTATTTAATTCATTATCTATTTTTTCTACTTCTTCTATTTTAGGATTTTCTAATCTTACATCAAGCCATGGAGAAATTAATATTACTTTATGTGGCATTTCTATATTTTCTTTAGCCATCTTTTCTGCTAGTGCTGTAGCAATTCCTCCTCCTGCTGAGTCTCCCATTACAATTAGATTTTCTTTATCTACTTTATCTATTATTTCTTTATATAGTGGTGTTATCATAGTAAATACATCTTTATATGTATGTTTTGGTGTTAATGGGTAATCTGGCATTATTACTGTTGCTTTTGTATCATTTACTATATTTTCTAAAAACTCCCAATGCTCCTTTGTTGCTTCTGCAACATATGCTCCACCATGGAGATATAATATTACTTTATTATTTTTTTCTTCTTTTGGTGTTAGAATAAACAGATTTCTTCCTATGAATCTTTCTATTCTTAAATTACATGTTTTTTCTACACTTTCTGGCACTTTTGTTTCTATATCTATAATCATATAATATGATATGACTAATAATGTGATTCCTAAGATTATTAATATCAATCCTAATATTGCCTTTAATATTTTTGTTTTCATTTTTTCCTCTTTACCTTTATTTTTCTTGTATTTTATCATAAGAAAAAATAAAACTCAAGAAAATAGATTTTCTATTTTACTTGAGTCTTGTTTGTTTTTTACTTATTTATCTTATTTTTCTTCTATATCAAATATGTCTTCTCCTCCTATTATTTCTCCTGTTGTACAATCCACATAATATTTTCTATTTTGATTAAATGGTCTATCTTCATAACTAACTGTAATTACATATACTTTTCTTGCCCTTCCATTCATTTTGTATGCATTATAGCTATATGTTGTTCCATCTTCTAAAGTTACAGTTTCGTTTCCATTATCTAATCCGTTTTCTTTTAAATAAACTTCTGGATTTACTCTTTTTATTGCAAGTTCTGCATCTACACTTTTTACAATATAATTTTTAGTATTTATTATTTTATCTTTTTCTTTTGCAATATTTATTGCTTCTTCTTTTGTAATTACTATTTCATTATTATCAAACGGTTCATCTGTAATACTAAATGAAATTACTTGATTTACTTTAGGGATAATTGTCATGTTTACAGTTTCTGCTTCATTAAATAATCCATCATATTCTTTTGAAAACCATAAGTACCATAGATATGATTTTCCTTCTTCCATTAAATTTGATGAAATATATGATAATTTATATTCATCACTTATTCCATATTCTTTTAATTTTTCTTTAGCAGCTTTTATTATTTCTTCTTTTGAAGATGTCAGTTCTTCTATTTCTTCTGTTGTATAATTATCATCTAACCAAAAACTTTTAAATTTTCCTGTTACTGCATTAATTGATATTTGTAAATTATTTGTTTTAATTAAATAAGTAATCTCATCATAGTTAGGCGACTTTTCTATTAGTGTTTCTATTATATCTTCATCTTTTAAACTTAATCCATATTTTTTTATTTCTTCTTTTGCTATATTTATTGCTTTTTCTTCTGATATCATATTATTTAAATCTTCTTCATTTACTTTTAATTCTTCTATATAGTTTTCTATTTTTTCTGGTTTTGTAAATATTTTTTCGTATATAACTCCTCCTGCATACACCATTCCGATAGAAACTCCCATAGTTACAACAAATGTTGCAACAAATTTTAATATATTATATTTTGACTTTTTTTCTAACTTTTCCTTTTCTTCAAAATTTAATGTTGCAATTTTGGCTTTATACTTTTCTAGAACCTTATTGTTTAATTCTTTATTATCCATTTTCATAACCTCCTTTAATTAATTCACTTTTTAGTTTTTTTCTTATTCTAAATAGTTTTGTTTTTACTTTTGATGTACTAATATTTAAAATTTTAGATATTTCTTTTATGTTTCTAGAGTTATAGTAATAAAGTAAAAAGATTTCTTTATCTTCTTTTTTCATTTTCTCTAAAGATATTTCAATTATTTTATTTCTTTCATAATTTTCATAAATTTCATTAATATCAAATTTATTAATTAAACTGTTTTCAAAATCATCTATATTAAGATTTAAGCTATTTTTTCTATATTTTAGTTTTATTAAGTTTTTTGCAATACCTGCTAAATAGCTTTTTATTGGCCTTTCTTTATCAATTTTAAATCTATTATTCCAACAGACAACAAATACATCTGATATTATTTCTTCTACATCTTCATTACTTAATACATCTTTTGTTATATTTTTTATAATAACATAAATATATCCACTATAGTCGTTAATTAATTTTTCAATATTTATATCATTATCATCTAAATATTTTTCTATTGTATTTTCTGCCACTTTTATCCTCCTTTTTTATTTTTTCTTTATCTACTTTTATATTAACATCTTTTTTAAAAAAGTTACAAAAAAGTATAAAAAAAAGTAAGTAATTTTTAAAACTACTTACTTTTTTTATTAATTATTATTTTGTTCTATTGTTTCTAAATTATATTCTTTATTTTCAATCTCATATCCTATTGAATTTAAATCTGGAACTTTTACATCTTCATCTGTTACTGTTCCAAAACTATATTCATATTCTTGAATGTTATCTCTTACTTCTTTTACTACATCTGTTCCAGGAAAATGCTCTTCTACTCCTCCTCTGTTTATAATTCTTAAAGGAAGCCCTGTTTCTTTATCTACCCATTCTTCCCATCTATTGTTTGTTTCAAATTGATTATTTATTACATAGTATTCTCTTCCTATATCATAAGTATCTGTTTTTATTGACATTATAAATGCTGTACCTAGTTTTGCTGCTATACTATCTATAGTAAATGTTAAGCCTCCACCTTTTAGAGCTGATTTTGTATTTGTTAATTTTGTAATATCACCTTTTTCTAATATTACTTTTTTATCAACATCTGAAATTGTTATTCTTTCATCTGTATCAGCTGTTGCATATGTTGTAGATAAATTTTCTTTTCCTTCGTCACTATATATTTCCCACACTTGTTTTACTTTTCCGTCTTTATAATATGTATGCATTACAGAAGTCTCTCCGGTTTCCCATCATTGTTGTAGCTTTTTTATAAAAGTTTTCACTTTCTAATGATTTAATTGATTTTTTTACCATGTCATTTACTAAGATAAATTTATATAAATATATTATAAAAAATACTAATGCAACAATACCTATTGCAATAAGGATAGATTTTATCCTCGATTTTCTTCTTATTTTTTTTAAGTAATCTATTTCTTTTTTTTGGTTATTTTCATTTTCTTTCATATCTTTTTTTATTTCTTCTAATCTTTTTTGACAATTTTTACATTCTTTTAAATGTTTTTCGACTAATTTTTTAGATTCTTTATTTAATACTCCATCAATATATCCAAGTAATAAATCTTGAACAATTTCACACTCAGTTTTCTTTTCCATTTTTATTTACCTCCCTTATTTTTTGCTTAGCACGATAAAATGTAACTCTTGCCCAATTAGGTGTTTTTCC
>CALXCM010000037.1 GCA_944386785.1 uncultured Clostridia bacterium
ATTTTCCATTTTTTCCTCTTCTTTCTTTTATTTTATATATTTTTAGCATATATAATTATATATTGTTTTAAATCTAGTGTCAATATATACTTTATGTTTACTTTTCGCCAGATTTTTGGTATAATTAATATATCTTTTGTTGTTAATTAATTAGGAGGGATTAGAAAATGACACTTAAACAAAAGTACACTTTTCCTGAAATTGCTCCATGTTTGGAACAAGGGAAAAACCTTGACGAAATACGGTCTTTGTATATAGAAAAGCTCCGTAATGTCGAGGGAGACAGCCGGCTTGCTTGTATGATTTATGCAAATAAACTAGAAGAAGCAAAATTCACACTTGGGTCTAAAAACCTTCTAAAACTCGAAAAGGATTTTAAAGATTTTAAACACCACCTAACTAAGTGGGCTACAAAAAATGATGTTTCTCTTGTTTTGAAGAGAAGGCAAAAAGATTTTTTGGGTTTGAATGAAAAAATCCGGCTTTATTTAGAACTTGATAGGCCAATTGAGCGTATTCAAGATATTTTGGGTTTTAGACTTATTTTGTGTACTGGTCCTAAAGATGATGCAAATTCTATTAGACTTTGCTATGAAACTTTAAATGAAACCATTAACTTTTTTGTTGAGAGCAAACATTACATTATCAACGAGGCAGAACCTAAAGTTGATACTGATAATAAAGTAGATTCTTCTTTAGATATTTTTATTCCAAAAGAAGATTTACTATCAGAAGATTTTAAACAAAATGTAAAAGATTACATTAAATATCCTAAACAAAATGGATATCAAAGTCTTCATGTTATCATCAAATGGCCTACTGGTATGACTTTTGAAGTTCAAATTAGGACTGAAGCTATGGATTTACTTGCAGAACACGGATCAAGCAACCACTCTAATTATAAAGGAAATAAATATTTGGGTGTTAATCTAAATGTTGACTTGAAAAAAGTTAACTTAAGAGGCTTTCAGGTTTCTGAAAATGGAACTATTATAGAAGACTATATTGGTCTTAGAAGGTCAATTGACCCATTTAATATTATCCCTTAAAATTAATTAATCCCGCAAGAATAATTTCTTGTGGGATTTTTTTATTTCATTTTTTACTTTATTTTTTTACTTATTGCTAGCCCATCTCCAACTTCTAGAATAGTTGTTTCTAAGCTTTCATTTTCAGTCACTTCTTTTAAATATTCTCTTAAATTTCTTACTGCTGTTCTTTGTTTATGTTTGTTATAATCGCTTAAAACATATCCTTTATATAAAATATTATCTGCAAAAATGATACCATCTTTATTTAACATTCTTAATGCTTCTTTTAAGAAAAATGGATATTTACCTTTTGCAGCATCAATAAATACTGCATCATATTTTTCGTTTAAAGTAGGAAGTATTTCTACTGCATCTCCTTCATATAGCCTTATTTTATCTTCTACTTCTGCTTTTTTAAAGTTTTCTTTTGCTTCTTTAATCCTGTCTTTTTCTCTTTCGATTGTATCTATTTTGCCATTTTCTGCTAAAAATTCTGTAAAACATATTGCAGAATATCCGAACTGCAGCACCTATTTCTAAAAATCTTTTAGGTCTATTTTTTTCTAAATATTTTTCAATTACTTCTAAAGTTTCATCCATAATAATTGGGATATGTTCTTCTAATGCTTTTTCTTTTATTATTGCTAACTCTTTTCTATTCATAGCTTTTCTCACCTTATTTATTTGCATTTCTTGCAGCTCTTTCTCTTTCTTTTGTGTCTAATATTTTCTTTCTTAATCTTATTGATTTTGGTGTTACTTCTACTAATTCGTCATCTTGGATAAATTCTATTGCTTTTTCTAAAGACATTTGAATTGGTGGAACTAATCTTAATGCATCATCAGATCCAGATGCTCTAGTGTTTGTTAGATGTTTTTCTTTACATACATTAATTGCTAAATCTTCTCCTCTTGAATTTAGTCCTACTATCATTCCTTCATAAACATCTACACCAGGTCCTATGAATAATTCTCCTTTGTCTTGAGCATTGTATAATCCATATGTTACAGATTTTCCATTTTCAAATGCTACAATTGTTCCTCTAACACGAGCTTGAATTTCTCCTTTGAAAGGTTCATAACCATTAAATATATGGTTCATTGTACCTTCTCCTTTTGTATCTGTTAAAAATTCTGTTCTGTATCCAATTAAACCTCTTGCTGGTATTTTAAATTCTATTTTTGTATGTCCTAATTCTGCTGGTTCCATATTTACCATTTCAGCTTTTCTTCTACCTAATTTTTCTATAACTGTTCCAACACTATCATCTGGTACATTTACAACTAAGTCTTCGATTGGCTCACATTTTACACCATCAATTTCTTTAAATATAACTTTTGGACGAGATACTAAAAGTTCAAATCCTTCTCTTCTCATTGTTTCAATTAAAACTGATAAGTGAAGTTCTCCTCTTCCTGATACTTCAAAACTATCTGGAGAATCTGTTTCTTTTACTCTTAGTGATACATTTCTTTCTAATTCTTTAAATAATCTATCTCTAATGTGACGAGATGTTATAAATTGTCCTTCTTTTCCTGCAAATGGTCCATTGTTTACACTAAATGTCATAGATACTGTTGGTTCATCAATATCTACAAATGGTATTTTTTCTGGATGATTAAAGTCACAAATTGTATCTCCAATATTTATATCTGGAAGTCCTGCAAGTTCTATTATATCTCCTGCTTTTCCTTCTTCTACTTCTACTTTATTTAATCCAACATGTGTATATACTTTTGCAATTCTTCCTTGAGTTATTTTGTCTTCTTTTCCACATATTGCAACTGGCATACCTACTTTGATGCTTCCTCTTTCTACTCTTCCTACTGCAATTCTTCCAACATAATCATCATAATCAATGTTTGATACTAACATTTGAGCTGGTCCTTCTTCATCACAGTTTGGAGCTTCTATTGTATTTATAATTGTTTCAAATAAGCAATGTAAGTTATCTGATTCATCTTTTAAATCCATTTTAGCAATTCCATTTTTTGCTGAAGCATAAACAACTGGAAAGTCTAATTGTTCATCTGTTGCATCAAGCTCAATAAATAATTCTATTACTTGGTCTACTACTTTTTCTGGTTCTGCACCTGGTCTATCTATTTTATTTATTACTACTATTGGTTTTAAACCTAAAGCAAGTGATTTTTTTAGAACTTCTCTTGTTTGTGGCATTGCTCCTTCAAAGGCATCAACTAATAGAAGTACTCCATCTACAGTTTTAAGTACTCTTTCTACTTCTCCTCCAAAATCAGCATGTCCTGGTGTATCTACAATATTTATTTTTACATCATTATACATAACTGATGTATTTTTAGAAAGTATTGTAATTCCTCTTTCTCTTTCTAGGTCGTTTGAATCCATTACTCTTTCTTGTACTTGTTCATTTTCTCTAAATACATGGCTTTGTTTAAGCATCGCATCTACTAGTGTAGTTTTTCCATGGTCTACATGGGCTATTATTGCTATGTTTCTTATTTTTTGATTGTTCATCTAATTTCCCTTCCCTTTTACATATATTTTTATATTTATTCATAACTTTAAGCGTTTTCCAAAATCAAATCTTGAAAAACGCCTATTTCTCTTAAAAAACCTATAATATTATATACCTTTTATGCTTCTTTGTCAATTATCAATTTAGCATAATAGTTAGGATTAAATTCCTCATCATATTCAATATCACCAAATATTTCTGGCATTTCTTCTTTAAAGTATTTTAATAGAGGAATTAAAACTTGTCTAATAGAAGGATGAACATGTTTTGTTGTTCTTAAAGCTAATATATGTTTCCATTCTCTAATATTTGCTGTCATTGTATATTCTGCTGCTGTCGAATGTGGCAATATTTCTCTACACATATCAGTTGTTGCCCCTAATTCTTTCATTTTTTTGTATCCGATTTCAATTTCTTTCATTGTGTTTTCCCAAGTTTTATATACTTCTTTATCTTCAATATATACAGGGTTTATGAATGATATTTCGTTTCCAAATTTATCTTTATCATAACTACAATATCTTGTAGATTCTACTGAAAAGCTAGCATGTCTATGTCTTGTTAAATCTTTATATGACCCTATATCGCTATATATTCTAACTGTTACTTTTTCATGTTCTAGAACTGATTCATGTCCTCTTGTTATACAGTTTGTAAGTAAAGTTTTATAACTATCTTCTGATATCTTTCCTTCTGAACGATAACAAGTTCTACAAGCTCTTTCGATTTTTTTCATAATCTTTTTTCCATCAATTTTTTCTACCATAATCCAAGGTTCTACTATTCTCATAATTTTTACTTCCTTTCTTTTTTTAATTTATATATCCCATTTTGGCACATATTCTTCTTCATGTTCTCCGAAGCTCTTGTATAAAGCCATTTTCGAAGTTCAATTCTTCTACATAGTCTTCTATTTTTTGCCATTCTTCTTTTGATAGTTTTCTTCCTATTTCTTTATAGCTTTCATCTTCTTTTGCTTTATATGTTGGAAAATATTGTGCCATTATGCTTACATATACTTCTTTTGGAATATTTTTAGATATCCATTCTAAGATTTTTTGGCTATTTTCTATATTTCCTGGAAGCACTAGATGTCTTATAATTACACCTTTTTTCATAACTCCATTTTCATTAAATTTTGGTTTTCCTACTTGTCTTATCATTTCTAAAATTGCTTTTGTTGCGATTTCAAAATAATTATCTATTTTAGAATATTTTTTTGCAATTTCTTCATCATAATATTTCAAATCTGGTAAATATATATCAATAAATCCATCTAGCATTTTTATAGTATCAACATTTTCATATCCATTTGTGTTATATACTATTGGAATATTTAAACCTTTTTTCTTTGCTATTTTTAAAGCTTCTATTATTTGTGGCACATATGAAGTTGGTGTAACTAGATTTATATTTTCACAAGCCTTTTCTTGCTGTTTTAGAAAAATTTTAGATAAATCTTCAATCGAAATTTCTTTTCCTTTTCCAAGCTGACTTATCTCATAATTTTGGCAATATACACAATTCATATTACAGTTTGAAAAAAATACTGTTCCAGAACCGTTAGTTCCACTAATGCATGGTTCTTCAAAGTTGTGTGTTGAATATAGCCCAATTTTTACTTTGTTTTTTGATTTACACCTTCCTATTTTTCCGCATATTTCTATTTACTTTGCAATTATGTGGACAAATCGTGCATTTATCTAGGATTTCTAGTCTTTCTTGTAATATTTCTTCCATTTTTTTATCCGTTTTCCACCTTTTCTACTACTAAATTTTCTTCATTTTTTAATATTATATTCTTTTTAGTAAACCTATCAATATTTTTCTTTATTATCTCTTGTGCTTTAGTTTCACTCTCACTATTTGCAATTCTTCCAATTTCTTCTCCTTGCAAGTTTCTAATTATGATACTTTCTTCTTCTCCATAATCTTCTAAATATTCCACAATTTGAACTTTATATTTTCCATTTTCTTTTTCTATTGTATTTAATAAAAAACTATCTTCTTGCATATCTAAATTAACTTCAGTTGCTATATATTTTTTTGTTCCTTCATTATATTCAAAACTTTGATTTCCTTCTTTCGGAAACTCTTTTGTGAAATTTTCTCCAAATACTTCTTTTGCTTTATTTTCTATTGTATTATAGTCTACTTCATATTCTTCTAAATTCTTTTTTACAACCTCCCAAATCCAAGTTTCATTTGCATCATTTATATTGTCGAAACTTGGCAGTGCTTCATTTGTTACTTCTTTCCACATATATATTTTTCCTATATATTCTTCTATATTATTTATTTCATTTATATTTACTTGTGATTTATTTACTCCATTACTTCTATATACTAACATTCCTATGAATATAATAGCTAAAACTACTATAATGATGAGTAATTTTTTCATTCTCATTCCCCCATTTTAGCTTGTCCTCTTTTTCTGTTTTATTTTATCACAGAGGTTTTTTGATAGCAATAAATTTTTTATTAAAATTTACAATTTTATATTTTTGTCTCATCCTACAAAATTCGACAAAAATGAGAGAAATGGGGACTGTCCCCACTTCTCTCAAAATCTCATTTCTACTTTAAATAGGTCTCCGTCTATTGTTATATTAAATGTTCCTTTTTGAAGTTCTGTTAGGCTTTTTGCAATTGATAGTCCTAACCCGCTTCCTTCTGTATATCTTGATTTGTCTCCTCTAACAAATCTTTGCATTAGTTCGTCTGCTGATATATTTAGTCTATCTTTTGAAATGTTTTTAATGCTTATTTCTATGTTTTTGTTTTTCTTTTTTACATCTATATATACTCTTGTTCCATCTTGTGCATATTTTGTTATATTACTAAATAGATTTTCTATTATTCTATACATATATCTATTATCTGCTGTTATTTTTACATCATCTTCTGGCATATTTGTTTCTATTATTAAATTTCTGTTTTCAAATTTGTCTTTAAATTCTCCTATTGTTTGGTTTATCAGTTCTTTTACTCTTATTTCTTCCAAGTTTAATTTTATATTTCCTGATGATGCTTTTGATGCTTCTACTAAGTCTTCTGTTAATTTTTTTAGTCTTTGTGATTTTTTATCTAAAATGTCTACATATTCTTTTATTTTTTCGTTTTGTATATCTTCTTTTTTTATTAAGTCTACATAGTTTATTATTGATGTTAAAGGTGTTTTTATATCATGTGATACATTTGTTATTAATTCTGTTTTTAGTCTTTCTGATTTTAGGCTTTCTTTAATAGCGTTTGAAAATCCTCCTGCTATATCATTTATATATATTGCCATTCTTTTTAAAATTCCTTCTAATTCAGATTCATCAAGATATATATCTGTTTTTCCTTCATAGATATTTTTTAGTGCTTCTTCTATTTTTGCTTGTTTATTTACATATTTTCTTATTCTAAAGTAACTATATATCCAAAATGCTATTAGTAAAAGTATTGCTAATCCTGTATAGAAAAGTGATGCAAGTATTATACTAATTGCTATAAATACTATATAATACCAAAATATTTTTTTAGTTTCTGGTGTTTTGTTTCTAAATGTTGCTCTTAAGTTTTTAAATTTATGATAAATCCATCTAATTATTTTATATGTTGTAAAGCTTCTTAAAAATTCTTTTGCTTTTATTCTTTTTATTGTTGTAACTACCCATATACTTGCAACAATATATGCTAATATGTATGAAATAAAGGCAAATAGTATTGTTATATAGTTTAGCATATTTAGGGCTACAATAGAGATTGCTAAAAATGATAGTGATATCATTCCACAAATTATTGTTATTAATTCATAAGACATTTTGTCTAAACTATTTAGTGTTATCTCTTCTTTTCCGTCTCTATGTCCTATTGCATATATTAAGTAAAATACTATTGCAATTAAAAGTATTGCACTTATTCCTAATGCATATATTGGAAGTGTTTTATTTTCTATTAAAAAGTTCCAGATTTCTCTTCCACCTTGCAGATCTATTGCTTCATTTGCTGCTGTTTCGTCATAATATGTATATATATTAAAATCCTTTAAATTTCTTTTTTCTAATTCTCCATTTTCGTCTATTTTGTTTACTTCTTTGTTAGAATAGTAATATGTATAGTTATATTTTATATTGTCTTTATTTATATATTCTATGTTTGTATCTATATTAGAGTCTACATATTCCCAATATGTTGGGTTATTTTTGATTTTAGCTATTTCTTCAGTATAGTTAGTGCTTCTAATGTTTGTAAACATTATATTTGTCTTATTATCAACAATTATATATTTAATATAGTTTTCTATACCTTTGAAATAATCATTTGAATAGTTTGTTGTATCATAATAGTATAAATTACCTTTTTCATCTTCTAATTCTAGATAATTACTTGATTCTTTTGTTGATACATATTGTGTTTTTGATATTTGATTTAGTATAAATCTAAAATATGAGGTTGAAAAAGCTTCTGTTTTTGTAAAGTCTTTGCTTTCGTTGCCATATTCATTTAAAAACATCACATGAAATATACTAAATGCAAGTATTAATACTAAAATTGGTATAAGTACAAACGAAATGCCTTTTAGTAGATTTGAGCTTTTAATTTTATTCATAGTTTCTTTTCCTTTCTTTTATTTTTTCTTTTATTTATCCTTCTATTTTGTACCCAACTCCCCAAATTACTTTTAAGTATCTTGGTTCTTTAGGATTTATTTCTATTTTTTCTCTTATGTCTCTTATATGTACTGCAATTATATTTTCTGCACCAAATCCTTCTTCTTTCCATACATTTTCATAGATTTCAGGTATTGAATATACTTTTCCTTTGTTTTGTATTAAAAATTTTAATATATTAAATTCTGTTGCTGTAAGTTTTACTTCTTTTCCATCTACTATTACTTTTTTTGTTTCATCATCTACAATTAATTCACCTGTTTGATAGATTTTTTTATTTTCTTCTTTTTTTATTGAACCTAATTTTACATATCTTCTTAGAACTGAATTTACTCTTGCAATTAATTCTAATGGGTTAAATGGTTTTGTTATATAGTCGTCTGCTCCTTCGTTTAACCCTCCTATTTTATCATAATCTTCTGATTTTGCAGAAAGTAATATTACTGGAAGTGATTTATCTTTCCTTATTTCTTGTAATGTTTCTAGTCCATCTTTTTTTGGCATCATTATATCTAAAATAACTAGATGTATTTCATTGTTATTTATTATATCTAAAGCTTCTTGTCCGTCATATGCTTTATATATTTTATATCCTTCATTTTTTAAATATATTTCTATTGCTCCAACTATTTCTTTATCGTCATCTACAACTAATATATTATACATTTTTCTTTCCCCCTTATTGTCATTATAAGTATATCACAGATTTTATTAATAAAAAATAGAGGAAATATTAAAATTTAATTAATATTTCCTCTATTTTCTTAATTTAATTATATTATGCACTTTCTGGCATTTCTCTTTTTTTCTTTACTTGTTTTTTCTTTTCTTCTTTCAAGTCATTTTCAACAACTTCTGGTTCTGCTTTTTCTAGAACAGTTTTTTTAGTTACAATACATTTTTCTATTTTAGGATTTGATGGAATGTCAAACATTATATCTCTCATTATGTCTTCTATTATTGAACGAAGTCCTCTTGCTCCTGTTTTTCTTTCTATTGCTTTTTCAACAATTGCTTCTAATGCTTCTTTTTCAAATACTAGTTCTACTCCATCTATTTCAAATAGTTTTTGATATTGTTTTACAAGTGAATTTTTTGGTTCTATTAATATTTTAAGTAAAGCTTCTTTATCAAGTTCTTGCAGAGTTGCAATTATTGGAAGTCTACCAATAAATTCTGGAATTAGTCCAAATTTTAATAAGTCTTGTGGTAATAATTCTTTAAATACTTCTGTTCTACTAATTTCTTTTTGACTTTTTATTTGAGTTCCAAAACCTATTGCTTTTTCACCTGTTCTATCTTTTATGATATTTTCTAATCCTTCAAAAGCTCCTCCACATATTATTAATATATTTTCTGTATTGATTTGAATTAATTCTTGATTTGGATGTTTTCTTCCTCCTTGTGGTGGAACTGATGCAACTGTTCCTTCTATAATTTTAAGAAGCGCTTGTTGTACACCTTCTCCACTTACATCTCTTGTTATTGAAGGATTTTCTGTTTTTCTTGTTATTTTGTCTATTTCATCTATATATATTATTCCTTTTTCTGCTTTTTCAACATCTCCATCTGCTGCTTGGATTAGTTTTAATAAAATGTTTTCAACATCTTCTCCAACATATCCTGCTTCTGTTAGAGTTGTTGCATCTGCTATTGCAAATGGAACATTTAATATTTTTGCTAAAGTTTTTGCAAGTAAAGTTTTTCCACATCCTGTTGGTCCTAAAAGTAAGATGTTACTTTTTTGAATTTCTACATCATCATCTTTTTTTACATTTTCTTCGTGTGCTATTCTTTTATAGTGGTTATATACTGCAACTGATAATGTTTTTTTAGCTTCTTCTTGACCAATTACATAGTCATCTAATATTTTTTTAATTTCTTTAGGACTAGGAATATTATTTAATTCATTTAAAGTATATCCTGCTTTTTCATCTTCATAAAGTTCTGCTTCTATTATACTATTACATAATTCTATACATTCATCACAAATATATACACCTGGTCCTGCAACAATTTTTCTTACATTTTCTTGTGCTTTTCCACAAAACGAACATCTTACACTTTTAGGTGTAGTATCATTTTTTGCCATATATTATTTCTCTCCTCTTTTTTTATTTTTATTTTCTTTTGTCCATTATTCCATCTATTAATCCATATTTTAAAGCTTCTTCTGCTGTCATATAGTTATCTCTTTCTGTGTCTTTTTGAATTTGTTCTACTGTTTGACCTGTTCTTTCACTTAAAAATCTGTTTAATTTTTCTCTTGTTTTTACTAAGTGGTCTGCATGTATTTTTATTTCTGTTGCTTGACCTGAAAGTCCGCCACCACCTATTAATGGTTGATGGATTAAGATTTCTGCATTTGGTGTTGCAAATCTTTTTCCTTTTTCTCCTGCAGCTAATAGCGCTGCTCCCATACTTGCTGCCATACCAATACAAATTGTTGATACTGGACATTTTATATAATTCATTGTATCTATAATTCCCATTCCGTCTGTAATTGATCCCCCTGGTGAATTAATATATAAATTTATATCTTTATCTGGGTCTTCTGACTCTAAGAATAGTAATTGTGCTATAACTAGAC
>CALXCM010000038.1 GCA_944386785.1 uncultured Clostridia bacterium
AACTCTATGAAAATGGAGGGTTAGCATTCCATTTAAAATTCATGTATCCACAAACTATCACAAACAGGAGGATGTGATATTGGAACAAGACCAATCGATTTACATTTAAAAGCATTTGAAAAATTGGGAATAAATATTGATAAAAACTATGGAAAAATTACATGCTTTTGTGATAAAATATACGGAGAAAAAATTGACTTTGAATTTCCAAGTGTTGGAGCGACTGAAAATGCAATACTTGCAAGCTGTTTGGGAGAAGGAACAACAATAATTACAAATGTGGCAAGAGAACCAGAAATAATAGATTTGCAAAATTTCTTAAATAGAATGGGAGCAAAAGTAAAAGGAGCAGGTACAAACCAAATAGAAGTTGAAGGTGTAAAAAAGCTAAAAGATGTAAGCTATAACATCATGCCAGATAGAATTGAAACAGGAACATTTTTATGTTTAGGAGCAATAACTGGTGGAAACATTTTATTAGAAAGAGCAGATAGAACCCATATTGTACCAATAATTGATAAATTAGAAGAATCAGGAGCTAAAATAACTACAAATAAAGATTTAATAGAAATAAAAGCACCAAAAAGATTAAAAGCAGTAAATATAAAAACAATGCCATACCCAGGTTTCCCAACAGATATGCAAGCAATATTTGGAGCAATACTTTGTGTTGCAAAAGGTACATCAATAATTTCTGAAAATATATTTGAAAATAGATTTAGATATACTCGGAGAATTAATAAGGATGGGAGCCAAAATTTCTGTAGAAAACAAAATGGCTGTAATTAAAGGAATAAGAAGATTAGATGGTGCAAAAGTAAAAGCAACAGATTTAAGAGGTGGAGCAGCACTAGTTCTTG
Source organism: uncultured Clostridia bacterium (assembly GCA_944386785.1). Taxonomy (GTDB): domain Bacteria; phylum Bacillota; class Clostridia; order TANB77; family CAG-508; genus CAG-269. The sequence continues at coordinate 861 of CALXCM010000038.1, forward strand.
CAGGAGCAAATGCCAGAGGAAAAACAAAAATAGAAAACATAGAATATATTTTAAGGGGTTATGAGAAATTTGACGAAAAATTAAGAAATTTAGGTATAAATATTATAAAAGAAAATTAGAAAGGATTTTTTCCTTTCTAATAAAATATATAAAATTTAATAAACAAACAAAGGAGGAAAAGCTGTGGCAAAGCACTCTAAAAATGTTTCAAATAATTTCTACTATATGAAAAATGGACAAGCAAATGATAATTTGCTAAAAGAAAAGAAGAAAAAAGCCAAAGAAAGAGAAAAGAGAATAAAAGAAAGAAAAAAAGAAGCTGAAGTAAACATTGATAAAGATTTAGAAACAGTAATCAATATGACAAATAAAAATAGACTAAAAAAAGAAGAACAAAAAAGAAAAGAAGAAAACAGAAAAATTCAAAAAAAGAAAAAGAAATATAAAAAAATAAAATTCTTCTTAAAATTATTTGTTTTAATAGGATTGATTGCAGGTGCAACTGTATTTGCACTAACTTCACCAATCTTTAACATAAAAGACATAAAAGTATTAAATAATACTTTAGTTAGTAGTGAGACAATTGTAAGCTTATCAGAATTAAAACAAGGACAAAATATTTTTAAGTTTTATGGCACACAAGTTTCAGAAAAAATAAAACAAAATCCATATATAGAAGAAGTTAAAATTCATAGAAAATTGCCTGCTACAATAGAGATAGATGTAACAGAAAGACAACCTAAATTTAGCATAGACTTTATGGGAAAATTTGCATATATTGATGACCAAGGATATATCTTAGAAATATCAGAAGATAGCAAAGGTCTTCCAATAATAAGAGGTGTAGGAACACCAGAAGAAGAAATAAATGCTGGTGGAAGATTAAATAATGATGATTTAGAAAAATTAGAAGATGTATTAGAAATATATTTTGCATTTGAAGCAAATGGCCTTGCATCAAAAATAACAAGTATTGACATAACCAGCAAAAACGAATATAGTATATATCTAGAAGAAGAATTAAAAACAATTCATTTAGGAGATAATAGTAATTTAAATAGTAAAGTTACATATATATTAGCAATATTAGAACATGAAAAAGGAAAAGCAGGAGATATATATGTAAATGGTGATTTTAATAATAAATTTCAACCATATTTTAGAGAAAAAGTAACAATTTAAAAGAGGTGAGAAAATGACAGCAAATAAAAGAGTAATTAGTATAGTTTTAGGAATAATGTGTTTTGCATTAACTGCTGGAATCTGTATTCAAGTAAGAACAACAAGTCAAACAGATTCTACAGTTAGTCAAAACTATGAGGAAAATAATTTAAGAGCTGAGGTTTTAAGAGCAAAAGAAAGATATGATAATAAATTAAAAGATTTGGAATCTGCAGAAACAGAACTTGAAAAACAAAGACAAGATTCAACTCAAAATAATGAAGACTTAGAAACAAAAGAAGGACAAATAGTACAAGGAAATAAAGTTTTAGGACTTGCAGAAGTTACAGGACCAGGAGTTATAGTAACATTAAGTGATAGTAAGCAAGACTCAAGCACAGCATTAAATCCAAGCGATTTAATAGTTCATGATGGAGATGTATTAAGTGTTATAAATGAACTAAAAAATGCAGGAGCAGAAGCAATTTCTATAAATGATCAAAGACTAGTTCCAACAAGTGGGATTGCTTGTGTTGGAAATGTTATAGAAATAAATGGAGAAAAAGTAGGAGCACCTTTTATAATAAAAGCAATAGGGCTTCCAGAACAATTAGCAGCACTAGAAAGACCAGGTGGATATTTAGAAAGATTAAGAAGCTATAGTATAGGAGCAGTATTAGAAAAATCAAATAATATAACAATTCCAAAATATAATGGAGTAATAACATATAAATATGCTAAAACTGTAGAATAGGAGGAGATGCTATTGAAAACTAAATTTAAAAAAGGCAAAATTACAATGATAATAACAATCGCAATAGCATGTTTTGCATTAGCATTAATAATGACAATGCAATTTAAAATAGTGAATGAAACAGATATAACAGCTATTGAAAATATGAGAGAAACAGAATTAAGAACAGAACTTGCAAATTGGCAAGAAAAATACAATGAAGTAAATTCTCAATATGAAGAAACAGTTTCTAGAATTGACGAATACAAAAAAACAAGTCAGTCCAATGAAGAAACGGAAAAATTAGTAAACCAAGAGTTAGATAATATAAATTTACTTTTAGGAAATACTGATGTCCAAGGACAAGGAATTGAAATAACAATAAATGAAACAAATAATGAAGAAATAGAAAAAATATCAGCAGATGATTTATTATTAATAATAAATTCGTTAAAACAAGCAGGAGCAGAAGCAATATCTATAAATGATGAAAGAATAGTAAACATGACAGATATTGTATATATAGAAGCTGCAGGAATAATAAGAGTAAATGGACAAAGAGTTTTAGATCCATATACTATAAAAGCAATAGGAAATCAAACCTATTTAGAAAGTGCTATGCTTGGAAATGGGGGACAAATTGACTCAATGAAAAAAGTAGGTCAAGATGTAAAAATAGAAAAAAAGGACAATATAAAAATAACAAAATATAGTGGTGAGTTTAAAACTAGATATATGGAATAGGAGGAAAAAATAATGATTTTTATAGCAATATTAATAGGATGTATATTAGGAGCAATAATTGGAATGAATGCACCAATGATTTCATATACATATTCAAGCTATTTAGCAATTGCAATTATTGCAGCACTAGATTCAGTGTTTGGAGGCATAGCATCTGTAATTAATAAAAATTTTGATTTAAAAATATTTGCAACAGGATTTTTTGGAAATGCAATACTTGCAATTCTACTTACAATCTTAGGACAAAAATTAAATGTTGACATCTATTTAGCAGCAATAGTAGTATTTGTAGGAAGAATGTTTGTAAATTTAGCAATTATAAGAAGATATTATCTAGATAAATGGATGAAAAAATTTGAAAAAAAGAAAGAAGAAAAAAATATAGAAGAGAAAAAGGCTGAAAATACTGTGAATTAAGATATACAAAATACTATTACAAAAATATTACAAAAATATTACAAAAATATAACAAATTCTATTGACATTTGTCAAAAAATAAGATATAAAATACACATAGAAAATCGATACTAAAAAATGGAGGAATTAACTTGGCTATAGGTGATATCATAGTAGGTATTGACATAGGAACAAGCAAAGTTAGTACAGTTGTAGGAGAAGTAAACAATTTTGGGCAGATAGAAATTATATGTAATACCTCATATAAATGTAGTGGACTAAAGAAATCAAAAATAATAAATGAAGAAGAAATAGCCTTAAGTATTGCTAAAACAATAAAAGATGCTGAAGATGAAACAAACTTAAAAATAAATTCAGCATATGTGACTATTCCTGGTAAATATGTAACAATCGTGCAAAATAGCATAACCAAAGAAGTTAAAGATAAATATTCTGGAATTTCTGTAAGAGATGTACAAAATGCAATAATGCAAGTAAAAGATATAGAAATACCAGAAGGAAAAACTTTAATAGATATTGTGCCAGATAAAATTACACTAGACAATGGCACAGTAGTTGCTGATCCAGTAGGAAATTTGAGTTCTAGCTTTACTATTAGTGCACAAGTTATTTTAGCAGAAAAAGACTATGTAAGACAATTAAATACAGTATTTAAAAAAGCAGGTTTAGATATAGATGGAATAGTTCCAATAACACTTGCAGAAAGAAATTTAATACTAGACAACCATGAGCTAAATGATAATATAATGCTTTTAGACATGGGAGCAGGAAACACAGATATTGGAGTATTTGAAGGATCATCATTTATATATACTAACTCAATTCCACTTCGGAGGAGATAATATAACAAATGATATAGCAGTAGTTTTAAATATTTCTGAAGAAGAAGCAGATAAACTAAAAAAGCAATATGGATTAGCTCTAAAATCATTTATAGATAATGATAATGACATTATTTTAAATACTAGTAAAGACCAAAATAAAAATAGAATAATAAAAAGTTCTGAACTAATTGAAATAATTGAAGCAAGAATAGAAGAAATTTTTTCAATTATAAGTAAAGATATAACAAGCCAAGGTTTAAAACACAAAATAAACAATGTAGTATTAACAGGTCAAGGAATTGTAAATATAAATAAAAGTGATGTAGCTGGAAAAATCAATTTAAATATACCAGTAAAAATATCTACAGGAAGAGCAATAAGTACAGTAAAACCAGCATATAGGACAAGTTATGCATTAGTAAGATATATTGCAGCAAGACCATTTGCAAAATCAGTATCAAGTAGTATTGATACACAAAACAATGAAAGTTTTATAAAAACTATTTTAGAAAGAATAAAAGAGTTTTTTTATTCATAAAATTTAAGTTATTATTTTTAAAAACATATATAAAATATTAAGGAGGAAGAACTAAATGATGGAATACAATGATGATAGCAATATAACAATGATGGATGGAACAGCAACTATCAAAGTAATAGGAGTTGGAGGAGCTGGAAATAATGCTGTAAACAGAATGATTGATGCAGGAATTAAAGGGGTAGATTTTATCGCAGTAAACACAGATAGACAAGCATTACAAACATCTAAAGCAAACACAAAAATTCAAATAGGAGAAAAAATAACAAGAGGACTAGGAGCAGGAGCTAACCCTGATATTGGAGCTCAATCGGCAGAAGAAAGCAAATCTGAAGTTGCAGAAGTATTAAGAGGAGCAGATATGGTATTTGTTACAGCCGGAATGGGTGGAGGAACAGGTACAGGTGCTGCACCAGTAGTTGCTTCAACTGCAAAAGAAATGGGAATATTAACAATAGGTGTTGTTACAAAACCATTTACATTTGAAGGAAAGAAAAGACTTTCACAAGCTGAACGAGGAATTGAAAGTTTAAAAGGAAAAGTAGACACATTAGTTGTTATTCCAAACGATAAATTATTACAAATTATAGATAGAAAAACATCTATAATTGAAGCTTTCAGAATGGCTGACGATATATTAAGACAAGGTGTACAAGGTATATCAGACTTAATTGCTATACCAGGACTTGTAAACCTAGACTTTGCTGATGTTAAAACAATAATGTTAAATCAAGGAATGGCACATATGGGTGTTGGAAGTGCATCAGGAGAAAATAGAGCAGAAGATGCAGCAAAAGAAGCAATCCAAAGTCCATTACTAGAAACATCAATAGAAGGTGCAAAAGGAGTTATTATAAATATAACAGGTGGAGAAGATTTAGGATTACATGAAGTAAATACAGCAGCAGAACTTGTTCAACGCAGTGTAGACCCAGAAGCAAATATTATCTTTGGTACTGTGACAGACCCATCAATGGATGATGAAATTAAAATTACAGTTATTGCAACAGGATTTGAAAAACCAGAACCTATCTCAAGCATAGGAGTAGATAATATTGTTTCTAAAACATGGGAGAAAAAAATAAATTCAATACCAGCAAGTTCAGAAAACAATAATTCACAAAATGATTTAGATATTCCTTCTTTCTTAAGAAAGAATAAAAATAAAAACTTATAATGTCCAATTTGGGACACATATAAAAATATAAAATGGAAATTAAAAGAAATAATCGAAAAAACACGATTATTTCTTTTTTTCTACAATAGAAAAAGACAACATTTTTAAATAATAAGTAGTACAATAAAAAATGCAGGTGATAACTATGACTATTTATATTGATGTTGTACTAATAGAAAACTTATTAATGAACTACATAATCTTATATGCAACAGGAATTATTTTAAAAATCAAAATGAAACACTTAAGATTATTTTTTGCAAGTTTAATCGGAGCAATTTATACTATCATCTCTTACATATCAAAAGTACAAATTTATTCTAATTTTATACTAAAATTTTTATTATCAATTGTAATTATATATGTAGCATTTAATCCACAAAAAGCGAAAAATATGTGGAAAGATTTACTTATATTTTATCTTACATCATTTGTTTTTGGAGGAGCAGCATTTGCATTAATATATATTGTAAAACCACAAGATATACTTATGAAAAATGGTTTGTTTTTAGGAACTTATCCATTAAAAACAGTAATACTTCGGAGCGATAGTTGCTTTTTTAATAATTACAACAGCATTTAAAATAGTAAAAACAAAAATGACTAAAAAAGATATGTATTGTAATATAAAAATAAAATTAAATAATGAAGAAATAAAAACAAAAGCAATGATAGACTCAGGGAACATGCTAAAAGAACCAATAACTGGTACACCTGTAATTGTGGTAGAAAGTACTCTACTAGAAGGAGCTATACCACATGAAATTTTAAAAAATTTAGAACAAATAATAGGAGGTGATTTTAACAAAATAGATGAAGAAATAAAAAAAGAATATATGACAAAATTAAAATTAATACCTTATTCATCACTTGGAAAACAAAATGGAATGTTATTAGGTATAAAGCCAGATTTTATAGAAATACAAAAAGAAGAAAACTTTGAAAAAATAGATAATGTAATAATAGGAATATATAATAAATCATTAACAAAGAAAGGAGAATATAGAGCTTTAGTAGGAATAGAATTATTATAAAGGCAGGTGATACAAATGAAAATACTAGATATGCTAAAAAATAGTATAAACTGTATTTGTGCAAAATATATAAATGAAAAAGAAGAAATAGAATATCTTCCAATATTTTATATTGCCGGAAGTCAAACTTTGCCACCTCCATTACCGCCAGAAGAAGAAGCAAAATTAATAGAAAAATTATCAGAAGAAGATAATTTAGAAACAAGACAAAAATTAGTAGAAAGAAATCTAAGATTAGTTGTATATATAGCAAAAAAATTCGAAAATACAGGAATAGGAATAGAAGATTTAATATCAATAGGAACAATAGGCCTTATGAAAGGAGTAAATACTTTTAACTCAAGCAAAAATATTAAACTTGCTACATATGCATCAAGATGTATAGAAAATGAAATATTAATGTTTTTAAGAAAGAGCAATAAAATAAAAGGAGAAATATCGATAGATGAGCCATTAAATAAAGATGGAGATGGAAACGAGTTACTTTTATCAGATATATTAGGAACCGATCCAGATGTGACTTCAAGAAATTTAGAAGACGAAGTTGATAAGAAACTATTAAGAGCATCAATAGAAAAATTAAATAATAGAGAAAAAGATATAATGGAAATGAGATTTGGATTTAAAACAGGAAAAGAAAAAACTCAAAAAGAAGTAGCAGATGAACTTCGGAATTTCTCAAAGTTATATTTCGCGATTAGAAAAAAAGATTATAAATAAAATGAAAAAAGAAATAAACAGTAAGATTGGATAACAAAAAAGAATAAAAAACCTCTATTTGGAAATAATGAAAGTAAGTATTTCTAAAGGAGGTTTTTCTTTTGTTAAACAAAGTAGAAATTTGTGGTGTAAATACATCAAAATTACCACTATTATCGAAAAAAGAAAAAGAAGAACTATTAGCAAAAATAAAACAAGGAGATAAAGAAGCAAGAAATCAATTTATAAATGGTAATTTAAGACTAGTTTTAAGTGTAATCCAAAGATTTTATGGAAGAGGAGAATCAGCAGATGATTTATTTCAGGTAGGATGTGTAGGGTTAATAAAAGCAATAGATAATTTTGACTTAAACCAAAATGTACAATTTAGCACATATGCAGTACCAATGATAATAGGAGAAGTAAAAAGATATTTAAGAGATAACAACAGTATAAGAGTAAGTAGATCTGTAAGAGACCTAGCATATAAAGCAATACAAATTAAAGAAAAACTTGCAAAAGAAAAAGGAAGAGAACCAACTATAGAAGAAATTGCAAAAGAACTAAATGTAGAAAAAGAAGAAATAGCATTTAGTTTAGATGCAATACAAGATCCAATATCTTTGCAAGAACCAGTATATAATGATGGTTCAGAAAGTATATTTTTAATGGACCAAGTAAAAGACAGCAAAAACATAGACGAATTATGGGCTGAAAAAATGACAATAGAAGGAGCTTTAGAAAAACTAAACAAAAAAGAAAAAACTATTGTAGTTAAAAGATTTTTTGATGGAAGGACACAAATGGAAGTTGCAGAAGAAATTGGTATATCACAAGCACAAGTTTCAAGATTAGAAAAAAGTGCAATAAGTCATATAAAAAGATGGTATAAATAAATAAAAAAAGACTATACAAAATTTTAATAACAATATATAATAAGAAAAATAGAAATAAGGGGGATAAAATATGAAGTATGAAATATTAGGAAAAACTGTACCAGTAGTTGAAGTTTCTCTAAATCAAGGAGAAAGCATATACACTCAAAGTGGAGGAATGTCATGGCAAACTGAAGGCATTAAAATGAAAACAAATGCTAGAGGTGGAGTGATGAAAAGTTTGGGAAGAATGTTTGTTGGCGAATCTATTTTTATGAGTTCATATAAAGCAGAAGTAGATGGTGCTAAAATTGCATTCGCAACAACAGTGCCAGGAGATATCATACCAATAAATATGACAAATAATCCAAACGGAATGATGATTCAGAAAAAAGCTTTCTTATGTGCAGAAGAAGATGTAGAACTAAAAATTAAATTTACAAAGAAATTTTCAGCAGGCTTATTTGGAGGAGAAGGATTCATATTACAACAAGCAACAGGTAAAGGAATGTTATTTTTAGAAATAGATGGAGATCCAATAGTAAAAGAATTAGCGCCAGGAGAAGTATTAAAAGTAGACACAGGAAATGTAGTTGCTTTTGAACCAACAGTTACTTATGAAGTAGAAACTGTAAAAGGAGTAGGAAATATCTTCTTAGGAGGAGAAGGGCTATTTTTAACAAGACTAACAGGACCAGGAAAAGTGATAATACAATCTCAAAACTTTATGGATTTTGCAGGAAGAATAGCATCAATCATTCCTGCAGGTAGATAAATAAATGAAATTAAAATTAGTTTAAAACTATTAATGAAGTATAAAATATTTTATTAATAGTTTTTTATTTTTTACATATATATAATATAAGAAGAAAACAAAAAGGAGGTAGTGGCTAAGACCACTAAAATGAAAATGCAAGATAAAGGATTAGATTTTAAACATAAAGAAGTAATAAATATAACAAATGGAAAAAGATTAGGTTATGTTCAAGATGTATGTGCAGATTTAGAAACAGGAACAATAACATCTATAATAGTTCCGGGAAGTAATAAAATATTTAATTTTTTTGCAAGTAATAATGAAATAGAAATACCATGGCAAAAGATAAAATGCATAGGAGAAGATTTAATTTTAGTAGAAATTTAAATAGTAAAAATAACAAAAAATATAAAAGAAGAAATTTCCATAAAAAGTTTATAAAATTTTTATAAAAAAGTATTGACTTATAATCACAATCGTGGTATCATAAAAAAGTACCAAGCAACAGACAAAATTTCAAAAAAGAAACATAAGAATTAGTAATGAAAAAAACAAGCATAAAGAATAGAAAAAAACACAAATTACTAGTTTTTTATTTTGCCCTAAAAGGCCTAAAAAAATTTTTTTGAAAAAAGTCGAAAAAAGTATTGACAAAGAAAAAATGGTATAGTATAATACACATCGTTCTGACTGTACAAATTGTTATATAACAGTTATAACGGTAGAACAAAAAGTACATTGAAAAGTAAACAATAAAATCCTTTAGAGAAAAAACCAAAGCGGAAAGTTTTAAGAAATTAAAA
>CALXCM010000039.1 GCA_944386785.1 uncultured Clostridia bacterium
TGTACTCCTTTTACTATTTCATATGGATTAAATCCTTTGTCTGTACATATTTTTAATGCGTCTTCAAAATCTTTTATACCGTATTTTTCCATAACTGGTTTTATTTGGTCTATTCTTCTTTCATAACTTTCAAATGTTACTGCCATTTTTATTCCTCCTATTTTCTTATAGATTATTTTGTATAGATGTGTCCCTAAATCTACACATTATTCTTTTCTTGGATCAATTTTTTTAACTGCTTCATTAAATCTTCCATATGTTCCTGAAGCTTTTTCGATTGCTTCCATTGGGTCCATTCCTTTTTTGATGTTATCCATCATTTTTCCCATATGAACATATTTGTATCCAATTATTTGGTCATCTTTATCTAGTCCTAATTCTACTATATATCCTTCTGTTAATTGTAAATATCTTGGTCCTTTTAGTGTACTAGAATAAATTGTTCCTACTTGTGATGTATGTCCTTTTCCTAAGTCTTCAAGACCTGCTCCTACTGGAAGTCCTCCTTCTGAGAAAGCTGTTTGTGTTCTTCCATATACTATTTGTAAGAATAGTTCTCTCATTGCTGTATTTATAGCATCACATACTAGGTCTGTATTTAATGCTTCTAGGATTGTTTTTCCTGTTAAAATTTCTCCTGCCATGGCAGCTGAATGTGTCATTCCTGAACATCCTATTGTTTCTATTAAAGCTTCTTGGATTACACCATCTTTTACATTTAGTGTTAATTTACAAGCTCCTTGTTGTGGTGCACACCAACCAATTCCATGTGTTAATCCTGAAATATCTTTTATTTCTTTTGCCTTTACCCATTTTCCCTCTTCTGGTATTGGTGCTGGTCCATGATTAACTCCTTTTGCTACTGTGCACATTTCTTCTAATTCTTTTGAATAAATCATTTTAATTGCTCCTTTCAATACTATGTTTTGTTGTTTATTTTATAGGATTTAATCCCAAATTTAAAAACAGTAATTATTTTTATTGTTTGTTTTTTGATTTTCTTATTTTTTCTATTTCTTCTGCTGATAACAAGATTTGATTTTTCTTTTTATTTTCTTTTTCTTCTTTTTTTATTTCTTCTGTTTCTCCAATTTTATCAAATCCATCAGTATTATATTCTACTATATTTTTTATATCTTTTATATATATACCTGTTTCATAAGTTTCATGTCTTATAATTTTTCTTGGAAGAGAAGCATATTTTTTAACTACTTCTTTTTCTTCTTTTGAACATTGTTCTGGAGTAATCTTTAAGTATTTGATTCTCCAAAGTACATGCCTTTCATAACTATTAAATTCACTTTTTTCTAAATTTTCATAGTTATATTCTACTTTAAATTTTGTTCCATCTATTGAAATTGTAATATTACTCCACAATTCTTTTGATTCTGATTTTCTAAATTCTTCTCTTAAAATCTTAATTTTTTCATAAAGAAGTTCTACTAGTTTTAAGTATTGTGTTTCATCTATATTAAATTTATTTGGTATTTCATAAACATTTATTGGACGCTTTTTTAAAATACCTTTTGGGATATAGTAAAAATATAGTTCTCCTTTTTTTATGTTTTTTGGCATATCTATTACTGAGCTATATAGATACAGTTTATCCCACTTTTCAGGTATCATATAAAATAGACTTCTTTGTATTTCTTCATATATTTCTTTTATCTTTTTGGTATGATTTAACATATTTTTTATTCCTTATCTAACAAACTTTCTCCTGTCATTTCTTCTGGTTTTTCTAAATTCATTAAGTCAAGCATTGTTGGTGCTAAGTCTGCTAATTTTCCACCTGTTCTTAATTTTAAATCTTTATTTGGTGTTACTAATATAATTGGTACAGGGTTTGTAGTGTGTGCTGTATGTGGTTCTCCTGTTTTATAGTCTATCATTTGTTCTGCATTTCCATGGTCTGCTGTAATTAGTAAGTTTCCTTGTTTTTCTTCTACTAATTTTACAACTTTTCCAACACATTTATCTACTGCTTCTACTGCTTTTATTGCAGCATCTAAGCTTCCTGTATGTCCTACCATATCTGTATTTGCATAGTTTAGTATTATGCTGTCATATTTATCTTGTTCAATTGCTTCTAAAACTTTGTCTGTTACTTCATAAGCACTCATTTCAGGTTTTAAGTCATATGTTTCTACTTTTGGAGATGGTACTAATATTCTATCTTCTCCTGGATATTGTTTTTCTTCTCCACCATTGAAGAAAAATGTTACATGTGCATATTTTTCAGTTTCTGCAATTCTAAGTTGTGTGTAACCTTTTTTACTTATATATTCTCCAAATGTATTGTGTAATGGTTCTTTTTTGAATGCTATATGAACATTTGGCATTGTTTCATCATAGTTTGTAAAACATACGAAGTATAAATTTAAATCTTTTTTTGTTTCAAATTCGTTAAATTCAGTGTCTACTAATGTTCTTGTTATTTCTCTTGCTCTATCTGGTCTAAAGTTAAAGAATATTACAGAATCATGTTTTCCAATTGTTGCAATTGGTTCTTCTCCATTACATATAACTGTTGGTTCTACAAATTCGTCAAATACTTCTTTTTGATATGAGTCTTCTATTGCTTTTATTGGATTTCCTGCTTTTATTCCTTTTCCATTTACTAAAGCATCATAGCATTTTTCTATTCTTTGCCATCTTTTATCTCTATCCATAGCGTAAAATCTACCAGATAAGCTTGCAATTTTTCCTATTCCTTTTTCTTTCATTTTTTCTTGAAGTTTTGTAATATATCCTTCAGCTGATGCTGGTGGTGTATCTCTTCCATCTAAGAAACAATGTACATATACATTTTCAAAGTCTCTTCTTTTTGCCATTTCTAACAATCCATAAAGATGACGATTGTGGCTATGTACTCCTCCATCTGATACTAATCCTAAAATATGTAATTTTGAATTATATTTTTTACAGTTTTCAATTGCAGCTATAAATTCTGGATTGCTAAAAAAGTCTCCATCTTCAATTGATTTTGTTATTCTCGTTAGTTCTTGATATACAATTCTTCCTGCTCCAATATTTGTGTGCCCTACTTCTGAGTTTCCCATTTGGCCTTCTGGAAGCCCTACTGCTAGTCCACTTGTAAATATTTCTGTATTTGGATATTTTTTCATTAGTTTATCAATATTTGGAGTTTTTGCAAGTTTTATTGCATTTCCATCTTTATTAGGGTTATCTCCAAAACCATCTAATATCATTAGCATTGTTAGTTTATCTTTCATTTTTCTACCATCCTTTTGTTTCTTAATTTGATTTTAGTAAAATTTATTTATCATAATTTACTATTTTACTAAATTCATCTGCTTTTAGGCTTGCTCCACCAACTAATCCGCCATCTATGTCTGACATAGAGAATAGTTCTTTTGCGTTTGTTGATTTCACACTTCCGCCATATTGTATTATAACTCTATCTGACACTTTTTGTCCATATATTTCTTTAATTTTGTTTCTAATTTCTTTTATTGAATTGTTTGCATCTTCACTTGTTGCTGTTTTTCCTGTTCCAATTGCCCAAATTGGTTCATATGCAATTATTGTATTTGCAACTTGTTCTTCTTCTAGTCCTTCTAATGCAAGTTCTGTTTGTTTTGTTATTATTTCTGTTGTTTTACCTGCTTCTCTTTCTTCTAATGTTTCTCCAACACATACTATTGGTTTTAATCCATATTTAAATGCTGCTTTTAATTTTTTATTTACTGTTTCGTCTGTTTCATTGAAATACTGTCTTCTTTCTGAATGTCCTATAATTACATATTCAACATTTATTGATTTTAACATTTCTCCTGAAACTTCTCCAGTATATGCTCCTTTTTCTTCAAAGTGCATATTTTGAGCACCAATTTTAATATTTGTATTTTGTGCTGTTAAAAGTGCATAAAATAGGTCTGTATATGGTACACAAAGTATTACTTCATTTTCTGTATCTTTTACTAGTGGTGTAAGTTCATTTATAAATTCAATTGCTTCTCCTGGAAGCATATTCATTTTCCAATTTCCTGCTATTACTTTTTTTCTCATAAAAATCTTTCCTTTCAAATTAAATTTTTTATTTTTAAACATGATTATAAGGGACAAATTTTAAGCCCCTTATAATTTATCTATTTATCCATTAATGCTTCTATTCCTGGTAATTTTTTACCTTCTAAGAATTCTAGTGATGCTCCTCCACCTGTTGAGATATGTGTCATTTTATCTTGTAATCCTGCTTTTTTTACTGCTGCTGCTGAGTCTCCACCACCGATTATTGTTGTTGCATCTAAGCCTGCTAATACTTTTGCGATTTCATTTGTTCCTTTAGCAAATTGTTTAAATTCAAATAATCCTAAAGGTCCATTCCATACTACTGTTTTTGCTGTTTTTAATTCTTCTTTAAACATTTCTATTGTTTTTTCTCCGATGTCAAATCCTTCCCAGCCATCTGGAATTTCTGTCCATGCAACAGTTTTACTTTCTGTATCTTCTTTAAATTCTTTTCCTACTACTGTATCTACTGGAAGCATTAGTTTTACACCTTTTGCTTTTGCTTTTTCCATTAATGATTTTGCTAAATCTAATTTGTCTAATTCACATAGTGAGTTTCCTACTCCATATCCTTGTGCTTTAAAGAATGTATATGCCATTCCTCCACCTATCATTAATGTATCTACTTTTTCTAATAAACTATCTATTACTCCTATTTTATCAGATACTTTTGCTCCTCCTAATATTGCAACAAATGGTCTTACTGGGTTTGATACTGCATTTCCTAAGAATTTTAATTCTTTTTCAATTAAAAATCCTGCAACTGCTGGTAAGAATTTTGTAACACCTTCTGTTGAAGCATGTGCTCTATGTGCTGTTCCAAATGCATCATTTACATATACTTCTGCCATTGATGCTAATTTTTTGCTAAATTCTTCGTCATTATCTGTTTCTTCTTTATGAAATCTTACATTTTCTAGTAATAAGATTTGTCCTTGTTTTAATTCTTTTGCTTTAGACATAGCATCTTCTCCTACTACATCTTCTGCCATTATTACTTCTTTATCTAATAATCTTGATAATTCTTTTGCTACTGGTTTTAATGAAAATTCTTTTTTGAATTCTCCTTTTGGTCTTCCTAAGTGTGAGCATAATATTACAGCACAATTTTCTTCTAGTAAATATTTAATTGTTGGCAATGCTGCTACTATTCTTGTATTATCTGTTATATTTCTTTCTTCATCCATTGGTACATTAAAGTCACATCTAACTAGTACCTTTTTTCCTTTTAAATCGATGTCTTTTACTGTTTTCTTATTCATTATTGTTTCCTCCCTATTTAAATTCAATTTGTCTTATTATATACAAAATATTCCTATTTTATATAAGACCAATCCTATTTTATATCAAAAAAGAACACATTTCAAGTGTTCTTTTCTTATTTTTCTAATTATTTATTTTAGTTTCCACATATTTCCGTTTGCTTCATAGTCACCATTTAAGTTTATTTTGTTTATTGGAATTGTTACAATTGGGCGAACTTTAAAAAATGCTCCACCATTTGTTCCATCATTATAACATAAGTCTGTTCCATTTATTTCATAAGAATACCCATTAAGTCGTCTTATGCCAAATGAAACTAAATCGTCACCGAAAATATATGTATATCTAGACGACAACCAATACTCTTCATCCATTTCGCATACTTCTTTGTAAAAGTTAGAGTTATTTTCTTCTCTTGTATTTATAGTAATAAATTCATCTTCTAAAATTTCATTCCAATATGTTTGCTTTAAATTTCTTTCTATTTCATTTTGGTCCCAAGCATCATCTTCATTTTGATATTCTTTTAAAGTCCCCCAGCTACTTAAATTTTCGTCTTTATCTTCTTGCCATTTTTTTGGTACTAGACTTAATATTTGTGCAGTTTCTCCATATTTAATATAATCTTCAAAATCTTCATATACTTTTTTTCCATTTTCATCTGTTTTTAATTTATCTGTGATGTCTTCTATATTCATACTTCTTGCTGTTGCCCCAACTGATTGGTTATTATATAAAGAATTACAATATTCATTTAATAAATAAACTCCATTTGTAAATCCAAGAACTCCATATAATGCTATATAATCATCTGTTATTCCATCTGAAATTAGTTCAACACTATCATCTGTTATATTATATACTTTCCAATTAAAATCTTTTTGGTTTACAGATGTATTTTTAATTTTTCCGTTATATCCTTCTGATAAGCCTTTTTGTAGATCAGATACTAACTTACTTTTTTCTTCTTCTGTTACTGTATCTGGTGTATAATCAACAGTATCTCCTACCATTATTCTTAGCCAGCCTGTAATCTCATTATATTTTATTTCTTGTTCTCCATCTTTTGATATAAAGCTATCAGTCCCTGGCTCTTCTTTTGCATAACCTTTTTCTTTTATGATATTTATTAAATCATTTTTTGTTGGTGTTTTTCCTGTTTTTGTTTTTTCAGTTAAAAGGTCAGCTTGTATTTTTTCTATTATACTTTGTCTTTGTGCATTTCCAGTTGCTTCATGAGTTTGACTAATAGTTCCTTTATTTCCTGTTATACTTCCAATTGTTATACCTGCTAAAATTAATAAAATAATTATTGTAATTGCCAAGGCAATTAAGGTTATACCTCTATTTTGTTGTAAATTTTTCAAAATAGTTTCCTCCTTTGTGGTTTCTCTTTTTTATGTTTATATTTTATACAAAAAAGGATACTTTTTCAAGTACCCTTAAAAAAATATTTTTATGTATTTTTGTTATTAGTCTTTGCTTGCGATATAGCATGCAAGGTCTACTAATTTATTTGAATATCCCCATTCATTGTCATACCATGCAACTAATTTAACAAATGTATCTGTTAGCATAATTCCTGCTGTTGCATCAAATATAGATGTATGTGGATCACTTAAGAAATCTGAAGATACAACTGGTTCGTCTGTATATTCAACTATTCCTTTTAATTCTCCTTCAGCTGCTTTTTTAACTGCTGCACATATTTCTTCATATGTTGTAGGTTTTGCTAAGTTACATGTTAAGTCAACAACTGAAACATCAACTGTTGGCACTCTAAATGACATACCTGTTAATTTTCCATTTAATGATGGGATAACTTTTCCAACTGCTTTTGCTGCTCCTGTTGAAGATGGGATAATATTTGCACTAGCTGCTCTTCCACCTCTCCAATCTTTTTTAGAAGCTCCGTCAACTGTTTTTTGTGTTGCTGTTGTTGAGTGAACTGTTGTCATTAATCCTTCTGTAATTCCAAAGTTATCGTTTATAATTTTAGCAAGTGGTGCTAAACAGTTTGTTGTACAAGATGCATTTGAAACTATTTTCATGCTTGGGTCATATGTTTCGTTATTAACACCCATAACAAACATTGGAGCATCTTTTGATGGTGCACTGATTATTACTTTTTTAGCTCCTGCTTCTAAGTGAGCATTTGCTTTTTCCATTGTTGTAAATACTCCTGAACATTCTAATACATAATCAACTCCAATTTCTCCCCATGGAATGTTATGTGGGTCCATTTCATTATATACTTTTATTTCTTTTCCATTTACTACTAGGTTTCCATCTTTTTCTTCTATTGTTCCGTTAAATCTTCCATGTACTGTATCATATTTTGTCATATAAGCCATATAGTCTGCTGTAACAAATGGATCATTTACTGCTACTACTTCAACTCCTTCTTTTGCAAGTGCTGCTTGGAATGATAATTTTCCTATTCTTCCAAATCCATTAATTCCTACTTTTACTGACATATTAATCGTCCTCCTTTAAATTATTTTGCCTTACTACGGCAGTATTATTGTATAACAAAAAAAAGCACTTTGCAAGTACTTTTTTTAATTTTTGAACGAATGGGGACAGATGATTTTTGTCTCATTTTCTTTTTGAGACCAAAAAGCTTAAGTCCCCAAAAATCTCAAGTCTATCCCTAAATGTCTCATCGATAAAATTCGACAAAAATGAGAGAAAAGAGAACTGTCCCCTAATTTCTCAAAATTTTTTCTAGGACGATTATAAACATTGCATGTGACCATCCGAAGTCCTATTACCCAGTTTGGCTTTAGTGTGTTATTGTCTATTTGTTCTCCTAGTAAGTAATGTTTTCCTGCTGTTTTTATGACAAAGTCAAATGTTTCTTTTGCTTTTTTCTTTTCTCCTGTTTCTAGATAGTATAGTGTCATCCAAAGGTTTGCAATTGGCCATGGGTTAGAGTTCATATAGTGGTCTCCTTCAAATCTCTGGTATCCTCCTGTATATGTTCTTAAATGCATGTTTATGTTTTCTACTGTATTTTTTATTTTATTTTCTTTTGGTTTAAATACATTAAATGGTACTACTGCTCCTAAAAGGCTTATATCCATTTTTTTATCTGTTAGGTTTCTTACATAACATTTTTTCTCATTATCATATAAGTTTTCATCTATATATTTTTTTATTTCTAGTTGTAATTTTTCTAGTCTTTTCTTTGTTTTTTCAATTTTTTCTTCTTTTAGTCTATTATTTTCAAATTCTGAAACATTTTTTCCAAGTGCATTATATATTTTTATCATACTTTCAAATGCAGCATAGATACTAGCTAAAGAGTATAGATGAACACCTTCATTCATCTCCCACAAATCATAGCTTACATGATATTTATGTGTTCTTCCCAGTCTTTCGTTTGTTTCTTCTTCTATTTCTTCTTTTACAACATCTTTATCTCTTTTTTCTATTCCTTCTATATTTAGCCAATCTTTAGAGTATTTTTCTAAGAAGTCTATAGCTTTTTCACACATTTTTAAATTATCTTTTAGGAATTTTTCTTGTTTTGTATATTTATAGTGTTCATATACTCCATATACAACACTTGCTGTTTCGTCTACTTGATATCCCCAACATGGAGCTAATTTGCCATCTGTAAAAAATCTTTGTTCCCACATTCCGTTTTTACTTTGTGTTTTTTTACAAAATACTTTATAGAATTTTTCTGTCTCTTTTTCCATTTTTAGAATATCCATGGCTTTTGTAACAAAAACTGCATCTCTTGGCCAACAATATGCATAACGACCACATTTTGTGAAATTTTCGTCTATTTCAGGAGAAGCAATAATTCCTCCTGTTTCTGGGTTTGTAAGTAAAGGAAATAGTAATATACTTCTTCTATATATTTCATACATTCTTTCTTCATAACTATTTTCTGGCTCTTTTAAGTTTAGCCCATTATGTGATTTTACATATTTTCTCCAAAATGTTTTTGTATTTGTATATTCTTTTGCTAAATCTATTTTTGTTATTCTATCTAATTCATCTTCTATTTGTGAGATATTTCCATTGTCACCTATTTTTATTGCAATATATATTTCTTTTTTCTCTTTTGGTTTTAAAAGTCCTATTTTATATGCTACACTAGAGTCTTTTGACATTCCTATATAGTCTTTATCTTGTATTTCTGTTCTTTTTATTGTTTCTTTACTTCCATTTATTTGGTGTTTGAATATTTTATTTTCTTTTGCAATTGTTGCAACATAGAAGTCATGTGCATATTGAAGCATTCCATTATCTTCTATTTTGCATCCAACATAGTTGTTATTGTCTGATAATAGTTCTGAATGCACAAAAAAGCTAACATTTAAGTCTATTGTTGCATCATTTAAAAATGTATATTTTTTTACTAATATATTTTCTTTCATTAAACAATAATCTGTTTGAACTATTTTTAGGTTAAAATATGTATTTGTTATTTCTGTATTTAATATATTTGTATCTGGTTCATAGTATTGTTTATAGTTGTTATTAATATCTTGATGTAAATATATTAAGTCTGAATCATTTATTTTTACTCCTGTATGAAAGAAATTTATATATTGTCTATTATCTTTGCTTGGGAAATATAGTCTTTGTAATTCTCCTTTTTCTGTAAATGTTGCAAGCATATTTTTATTTCCTATTATTGCTTCATTTAAATATTTGTTTTCCATTGTTTTTCCTCTTTCTTGCAAATGCTATCCTTCAACTACATTTGCTATTTGTTTTTCTAAATCTTTTATCTTTTCGTTTATTCTAAATATATCTTCTTCTGTAAGGTTTTTATTTTCTAGGTCTTGTCTTATATAGTTTTCCATATCTTCTATTTCTGGTTTTATTTTATTTAATCTTTCTGCTATTTCTTGTCTTAATGTTTTTGTTTGCTTTCTTTCTATTTTATTTGTTAGTCTTACGCCTTCTAAATTAAGTTCATAAGTTTCGCCAAATTCTGGAACTAATACTTGAAGTCCTGTTTCTTCTTTAATTTTTTCTTTTAAAACATCTTGTGATTCTATTTCTCCATGTACTAAAAAGATTTGTTTTGGTTTTTTAATAAATGAATAAATAAAATTCATAAGTCCTTCTTGGTCAGCATGTCCTGAATATCCTTCTATATATTCAACTCTTGCATTTACTGCAATTTCTTCTCCAAATATTTTTACTTTTTTTGCTCCATTTACTATTTCATATCCTAAAGTTCCTGGTGCTTGATATCCTACAAAAAGTATTGTTGATTTTGGATTCCATAAATTATGTTTTAAATGATGTTTTATTCTTCC
>CALXCM010000040.1 GCA_944386785.1 uncultured Clostridia bacterium
AATATGTATATTGTTGCAATTAATGTTTGTATTTCTACCATACGCCTCACCTCCTTGTTGGAGGCAAACCACATCTGCTTATTCTCATTTCCTATGTTAATAATATACAACACTTTCTTATGAAAAACAAGCGAACATACAAAATTTTTATTTACTAATTCTCTTATAGTTCAAAAATTATTATAATAATCAATATGTGCAAATAAATATAAATCATTACAACTTATATCATATAGTTTAAACAGCCTTTAAAAATTAAAATAAGAATAAATGAACTAAAATAAAATTCTAATTTTATAATCTGCATTGGCTCATTTTTTATTATATTTTTTTAAATTTTCGTGTTTAGTAAAAAATTTTTTGTATAGAAGAGTGAGGCACTACTTTTGAGCTTAATAATGGTTTTTTAGAATGGTCTACAAACTATTTTAAATTTGAAATAGTATAAACTTTATCACCTAAAAAATAAAAGTGGCTCAAATACGTTTGTATGAGCCATTATATTATTCATTATAAATTTTGTATCATTTGATGATTTATTATAAAAAGTATTTTATAAATTAGTACTATATGAATTATAAAACTCCTTATTAGGACAAGCCACAATAATAAATTCATATCTACTATCTATTTTTATTCCTAAACCTTTTTCATACAAAACTTTATCTCCGCTTTGCCATTTATTTACATTATTGTTGAATTTCCAAAAATCCATATTTTCTTGTGTTTTAGATAATGATTTTATTTCTTCGAAAATCTTAGACATTCCACTATCTCTGTCTGTATTCTTATACCCGTCATTACAAAAATATTTAATAGCTACAATTTTATCATCTTTATTATCTGCCATAATTTTTATATGATGAGCCCCTTGTTCATACATAACTACATATTCATTAATAGTTAGTTCTTTTTTTCTTCCATATTTATAATTTGCTATTACACTTGTATCGACCATTCTCCCACCTGTATTTAATTCATTTGACAAATCTTTACCTTTTATATTCATTACTGCATAATCACTTCTTCTTTCTATAAAATCGTATATTTCTTCATTTTGTTGTTCTTGTGTATATGGGCTTTCTTCACTGATTACTCCCTCATTAGACTTTGAGTTCAACAAATTCGAAATACTATAATCTGTACCAAATAATGATATTTTTATATTTCCAATAGCTTTTATACAAATTATTACAATAATAGCTATTACTATAATTAAAATGATTATCTTTTTATCTTTTTTAGATTTATTACTTATTTTATATCCACAATGTGGACATTTTTTTACTGTATCTGATACTTCCTTGTTACATTCTGGACATTTAATTATTGCCATTTGTAAATCCCCCTTTTTCTACTTACTCTGCTAAAATATATGGATTATCTTTTGTTCCATCTCCTTCTTTAATTTTTATATCTTGCTTTAATGTTATAACTGGTCTAACATAACCATTACTTGGTAGCCCTGTATTTGTATCCATTCCATAGTATGTTTTTACTCCTGTTTCTATTTCTTGTGTTGTAGCTGTAAAATATAATACATTACTATCATTTGACAAATCACCTGATGTAGATATTGTTCTTATACAATATCTGTTTAAGTCATCTTTAACATCTGTATATCTTGAAGCTAACAATGTTTTTTCTCCTGGACTATGTAAAGAATACTGATTAATTGTATCTAAATCATATTTATAATTTTCATCTGCTACTTTTAAAGCTCCTGCTGAAAAGTGTTCCTCTGTTCCTGAAGTATCACTAGGTGATGTTGGATTACTTCCTAAACATCTTCCTGAAACTGCTACATTTTTATTATTAGCATAATGATTACAAAAATCATTTAATGTATCAACCATATTGTTGTATCCAAATTTACCTGATAAAGTTAGCCATTGTGTAACTCCTCTAGTGCTTATTATTTGAAGTCCTTTTTCATTGTCATTATACATTATTCTCCAACCACCATCATACTCTCCTGTTTGAAAAGATGTTTCACTTGTTCCTGTTTGTTCATTTGTCATACTAAATTTTTCATCAACTGGTTTGTAATCAATATAATCTCCAATTTTTACTACATCTTTTAATAATGTAGTATATTCTTCATTTTTACTACTTTCTTCCGCTTCTATGCTAGTATTTTTATTCATATTAAATATTATTAAAGCTACTATAATTGCTAATATTACAACAACTCCAATTACTATAAATATTTTTTTGTTATTTTTTTTATTATTCATTTTCTACACCCCAATCTTCTTTATTTCATTATATTATCTTCTATGTTTTGCAATTTTTGAACGACTTCTCCCAAAGAGTATATAAATACTGATGAAATTATACTTGCAATAATTATAATTACTGCCATTATTCCTGAATTCAAAGCATCTATTGAAACTAAACCTACTATTATTCCAATAATAGCTGATATAACTGCAATTCCCTTGACAATAGTTGCCACTGCATTTTTTCCATTTCCTTCAACTTCTTCAAATTCTTCATCTTCGCTGTTATATTCTCTTTTCCTTCTCTCTATTTCTCGTCTTTCCTCATAACAATTTTTACAATAACCTTTATACTTTTTGTATTCCTCTTCTGAAATATCTCTACAACATTCTTTACACTCTCTTACTTCAATTCCCATTGCTTTTAATTCTTCTTTACTTGCCATTTTCTTTTTCCTCCTTCAACAATTCATAATAACCATAAAAATATGGAATTATAAATAGATAACCTACTATCTGAGTTACAAAATCAAATATATTTTCTGCAAAAAAATAAGTTTTAAAGTCCAAAACTATTATTGAATAAAAAATATATATAATAAATACTACGCAAGCTATTTTATTATTTATAAATGTATTTTTTCCAAGAAAAATATTTATTAAATATAATTCCAAAATAGCTAATACAATAACATTTATCAAACTATTCCCTAAAATGTTAGCAATTATAGAAACACCTAAAGTTATTATTAAAATAAAATTTGTAACTCTAATATTCCCTTTTAGTTTAAAAAGTCTAAAAACTACTATTATAAAATAAATTAATAACCCCCAAAAGTATGTGTGATATATTGTTACTATTCCAAATTCAAAAAAATCTTCACCAAGAATAAATTTAAAAACTGGTATTAACATTATTATTGTTCCAATTAATCCTAAAATTGCTGTTTTTTTTGGACTTTTCAAAAGCTCTTTCATCTTTCCACACCTCCAATCTTTTATAATTCTTTCTTTTCACAAATATAATATCATAATTTTCTATTTTTGTGCACATATTTGTGTACTTATTTTAGAGTTACATTTTTGTAATAATAAATATGTACAAATAGGAGGTGCAAAATAATGGAAAAACTAAAAATAGTGAAAGAACAAAAGGGAAATGACACAGTAACAAGAACAATTAGAATTAGCGGAACAACCTTTGATAAAATAAATACTTTAGCTGAAAAGAATCAAATTAGTTTTAATTCTGTAATTAATCAAATTATTGAATACGGCTTAAAAAACTTAGATGAACAGTAAAAGAGTAGAAAAAATCTACTCATTTATTAATTTTTATATTTATATCTATGCTATTATCAAGTTCTATTATCAATTCTGTATTATCTTCTTTAATTTGCATATTATATGCTGGTATAATATTTACTTTAAATTTATTCTTCTGTATTATGTCTTTCATATATAAAAAACCTGTTTTATAATCAAAATATATACTTAATTTCCTAATATAAATAATTGCATTTACTAAACCTTTATATTTTATAATTACTTTTTTCCCATTAAAATGTTGAACTTCCTGTTTTAAGTCTTTCTCTCGTATTTTTCTCATCTATATGCCTCCTTCAATTTTCTAACTGTATTGTATAATCTCCTTCCATTTCAAACTTTATATTATTATTTCTAAATTCTATATTATCTATATAAAATGGTTCTATGTGAAGTTCTTTTCCAGTCTCATCAAGAATTATAATAATATCTTTCGTAACAAAAAATTTAATATTTTTCATTTTTATTATTAGCTCTATTGAGCCGTTAAATATTAAATTTAATTCTGTTCTTTTAAATTTTCTTGATAATGTTTTTATTAACTTTTCTACAATTTCTTCTTTCATAGTACACCTCCTAATTTATTTGATGGTATCCTAGCATCTTTAAAATTTCTTGTCAATTTTACGAACTAAATTTATAAAAATTTTCGTAAAAGACCGTTTCTGCACTACTCTTTTATACAAAAAATAATCCCCCTGAATACTTAAACTAGGGGGATAACATTTATCTTTTTATTTTTCTATCTTTCAAAATTTGATAAAATGAAGTTTTTCCAATTTTCAAGTTTTGAAAAGTAGTAGTTGCCGTTTGTTTTCCATTAATATATTTTTTTAATTCTTCTTCTAATTCTTTTTCGTTTATATTTAATTTTGGTCTACCAACTTTCATTTTTTCATTACCTCCTATATCTCAAAATCTTCGTAAGCCTCGTCTATTTCATCTTGTTCAATTCCTATGTATCTTAATGTAATACTTGGGCTTGAATGATTAAATAATTTTTGTAGCATTGCTACATCTTTATTTCTTTTATAAAAATGATAGCCGAATGTTTTGCGTAGTGTATGTGTTCCTATTTCTTCTAATCCAATTCTTTGAGCAACTGTATTCAATATTCTATATGCTTGTACTCTTGTAATTGGCTCATTTATACCTTTTCTACTGCAAAATAAATAATCAATCATTTCCATATTTTTTGTATATTCAATAATTTCTCTTGATAAGCTATCATTAATTTTAAATTTTTTTAGTTTTCCTGTTTTCTTTTCTATTATTGTTATATGTGTTTTAGGTATTCTATCTTCATTTAATACGTCTAATACTTGCAACTTTATTATGTCGCTTATTCTAAGACCTGTATTAATTCCCAGTAAAAATAAAAGATAATCTCTTGTTCCTTGTTTTTTCAATTCTATTTTCATTTCATTTATTTTGTTTTTATCTCTTATTGGCTGAACTATTTTCATAAGTCAAAACCTCCTTAATTTTCATTATTTTGTTACATTTAAAGTAACTGCTATCTTCAATATGTTACTTTCAAAAAACTTTGATTTTTATAAATTCGTTCAAAAAATTGGTATTTCAATACTTATATGTTATTTACTCAATGTAACAAAATAACTATTGTGTTACTTTTGTTTTATTTTTTGCCTCTTCCTGCTATCAACAATATCAATATCACTTGTATTATAAATAGTGCCATATTTTTATACCTTCTTTCGTTTTCTATTTTTTAACAATTATAAACTTTAGTATATCTTCATTTATCCTGAAATATCTTTCAATTTCTAAAATATCATTTTGATTTGCTTTTATTATAAATATAATGTAATAGCCTTCTTTATTTTTCTTCACTTCATAAGCCAACCTTTTCTTTCCTAATTCTTCTATTTCTTTTATTTCGTATTTTGACAAATAATCTTTTATTGAATTAAAAGCCTTTTTATACTCTTCATTTGTAAAAGTTCCTTTCAAAATTTGTATCATTTCATAAATATTTTTCTTTTCCATTTTTTCTACCTCCATTTTTTAATTTTTAGCAATACATTTTTTCAAGTTCTTTTTTAGTTCCAATTTTAAATCCGTTTTGCTTTAAAAATTCTTTTAAATGTTTTGTACTTGTAGCACTATAAAAACCATTTATATGTAATTTGCCATTTTTTATTTCTGCAATAATAGTATTGTAACTCTTTAATTTTATAGTGTCTTTTACTCTTATGATTTTTGCTTTGCCATAAAAAGACTTTTGTCTACAATAAATTGGTTGTAATTCTTCCATAATAAAAACGCCCTCCTTTCAAAATATTTTGTTGAAATATCTTGAAAAAAAGACGAAAAAATGCTAATATAATAAAGAGAAGTATCTTCAAGATATTTCAATGTGGCTTATATATAGATTTAAAGTTTGCCGACTGGAAAATCTATATATAAGTTTTTTTGTTCTTTTAGAACTAATTTGATGATAACACGTTTTTGGTCTAAAGTCAATTATTTTCAGTAAAATATTTTTGCTGTTTTTTGTTGGTATATCAATGCTTTTGCCACTTATTATTTTAACTTATTTAAAACAATTGTTTGTATTTACTATATCGCAAATTTTTGTTAATCCAGCAAATTTTTTTGAAATGAAAAAAACATTATTTTTATCACTTTATCTACAAAACTTAATTACTTATAATTCTAAAAACATAATTATAAATATCTTTTTTGTTTTTTCTTTTTAAAGTAACACATATTTCATTTTTCTTTCATTTTGCATTTTCTCTATAAATCGCCTATAAAAAGAAATAGTTTTAGTCTTTCTACTAAATACTAAAACTTCTTTCTATATTATCTTTTTTTAATTAAAGAACTAATTTTTTATCTAAGTATATCTATCCCACTTTTTATGTATTTTTGTTTTATTATTTTATACTCTACAAGTCTAATTCTCAAAACATAAAGATATTCATAATATTTTTCGTTCATTAATTTTTAGATTTAAATTTGATTAGTTTTTAATATAAGAATAATTAATTTATTTGACTTGAATAATGATTTTGTTTTTATGTGGTTTTAATACTTTTTATTTTCTTGTTATAATCTCTCAAAATTAATATGTATAAATTCCTTTAAATATTATTATAAATAACAATATTTTCAACCTATATACATTTTAACACAAAATTTTAAATGTCTCGGTAGTAAAAAGTTTCTATATTTTAATTAATATCATTATTTCATAAGTAAGTTTAAATCTTGGTTCACTGCTAAAACTAATTTTAATTATATTTATAACTATCTCACTATATCTTTCTGAAAATCCATTTTTTCCTAATTCTTAAATAAAACATTTTTGGTCTTTTTACATGCCTTTAAATTCTAAAATATCTATTTATTACGTTATATTTAAGTTATATTTAACAACTTACTTTTCATCTTTACTATATAATTTTCATCATTGTGATTTACTCATATACATATATTGATTTTGCAAGGTATAATTATATTTTAGATTTCGATTATTATTACTCTAAATAGTATTCTTTTTTATTATTTATTTAACTACTATATATAAATTTTATGTTTTTCATACTAAAAAGCATATTACATTTATTGTAAATATTTAGTTTTTTTGTACTTAGTATATTAATTTTTGTACTTCTAGTTTACATTAATAATAATATATTTTTAATACTAAATACTTTATCTAAATTTAAAAAATTCATTTTTCAAAATTCCTAAAAATATATAGTTTATTTTATATATGCATAGGGGGGAATGCCTAAAATACTATTAAAGCATTTTAGGACAAGAAAAAAATACTTTCCTGTCCTTAACTTATTGGCATAATATCTATATAAAATAGTCCTTAGACAAGGAAACAAGATGATTTTAGTATTCCTTCCGACAACTTTAATTTCTACCAGTCTACTAAATAAAAACATATTACACTATGCTTTATGCATTATTTTGTTTTTTTCTTGTCTGCCTGTCTATAACCTCTAAAATACTGAAATATTAGTCTTTTTTAAAGACAAGGTATTTTAAATTCCTTGTCTATTCAAAATCTGAAATGTCAATATTTTCTTCTTCCAATTTTTCAAGAATTATATTCTCATCAAAAATGTACATTGTGACTTTTCTTTCCCCATTAAAGCCTCTTTTTTTATCGAAATTGTACCATTGTGTTATTTTTTTTCCTAACGCTGATGAAGATTTTATCCATTTAAATTTATCATTTTTTCTTAAGTAATTATATATGTCTTCTACAGAATAAGCAAGTTCTCCATCACTCGTAATAGATGGTTGTAATTTTTCTTGTCCCAAATATTCGTAAAGTCCATATAATAATTGTAAACGTGGTTCATTTTCTATATATCTTTCAAATTTTTCTTTACTCAATTTTTTTGCGTAATATAAAATATTATCTGTTACAACTGTTGTATGGTTTTCTTGGTCTAAAACTTTTGCAATACATAATAAAGGGTTCCACAAATCATCTTCTCTGAAAGTATTCCCTTCAAATTCTACCTCTCTATTATCATAAATTTTCTTAATTCCTTCCGCATACACTAATCCAAATATATATAAATCTTGAACTATATCATCTATTTCTTTTTCTGTTTTTCTATTTTCTCTATACTTTGTTACTTTTATGTCTTTTATTCTTACTGTTGTATATTTTATACATCTTTCAAAAAGTACATCATCTATGTTAGTAATACCTCCCATTATTTTAGGAGAAAATGACCTGAATTTTTTTATTTGATTGTTTTGTCCCACACAACGTGGGACAACTCCATCTTTATTAAAACCCTGATTTAAAAGTTTTACTATTTCTTGTTTTTCTTCTCCATACATTTTTTCAAATTCATCTAATATTATTGTACTTCCGTCATTGTCAATCTGCCTAAAAATATTGGCTGGATTAATATTTGAACAAAAAAGTGGATTAAAACATAATTTGTTTAATAATTTCATAATCGTTGATTTTCCTGTTCCTTTTTCCCCATTTATCCATAGATATGGAATTACTTGAAACAGGACATATATGTATGTCATCATAATATATGATACTAATACATAATAAAATTCTTCTGAAACTACAATGTATCTTTTTAGAAAATCATATATTTTACGAAATAAGTTATTGGCTTGTACTGTTTTTCCATCTACAAATTCCGCAAAAGTAGTAACATCAAATTTCGTATCTATATTCTCTTGGTGACTAGTTACTATTCCATATTCTTTTGCCTCTGCAATTTCATATAATTTTCCCTTTGATGTTCCAATATATGTTTCCTCATTTCCACTTTCGTCATATCCTTTAATCCCATAAATCATTCCCAAATTTTCTTTAAAATCAATTGCTGGAAATACTTTGTCTACTCTTTTGCTATTCATTGCTTGTTTTAATATCCTATCTTGATATTCTTCTTCCTTTTTTATCTTATTCTTTATATCCACTAATGATTTTGCAAAAATAACTAATTTGTCTTTTTCTTTACCTTCTATTTTAAGGACTTTTACTAATTCTTTTAAAACTTCTACTATTTCCTCTTCTGATAACCCTTCATTTTCTATCACATTATGAATATATTTTTCTGCTATCTCTAGTTTACTTGCAACATCCGTTATTGATGCTGCAAGTTCTACTATTTCGTTTTCAATTTTTGCTATTTTTTTATTTTGTATCTCCATTTTTTTCTTCTCCTTCTACTAAATAGTTCTTTATCTGCCTTACTATTTCTGGCGACCAAACAACGTATTTTTCGGCTTTAAAAATATAAACCTGGTCTTTTGGTATAACAATTATTTTTATCATTTGTCTTCCAAACTTTTTTCCTTTCTCTGTTACAACAATTTGTTGTTTATCTTCATTTTTGTTTTCTCTAATAATAAAACCCATTTTTTCTAAAATTTGGTTGCTCTTTATTGCTCCTATCCCTAATTCATCTTTATATTTAGATATTGGCTCATATTTCCAAAAATCATCTCCTGGTAATACCTTTTTCCAACCATTTTCTTCTATCCAAGCATTCATTTCCTCTATTTTTTCTTTTTTTTCTGCTGTTTCTTTAAAACCTTTTATAACTCTCTTTTTTTGTTCTATATTCTTCATCTTTTACATCTTCCTTTCTGTTTCTTATTCTTAACTAATTGACTTTTAGTTGTCTTTTTGTTACAATGTGTTAAAGTACATATTTACATTGCAACTATTTGCATTGTTAAAGCTTAGTTTCGTGACGAAACTTAAGCTTTTTTTCTTTTTTCCTGAAGCCATTTTCTAAATGCTTCTTCTTCAACTACGAACTTTTTGCCAATCATAATTGACGGAAAATCCTCTCTTGCGAAAATGTCATACGTTCTGTTTCTTCCAATTTTTAAAACGTCCTTTACATCTTTGACTGTCAACATCTTTATCTCTTTTTCACCTTTGTTCATCTCATCTCCTCCTCTCTTTTGTTTTTGTGATTATTATATTATCACAAATAGTGTTTTTTGTCAATACCTTTTTTCACATTTTCAAAAGTAAAAAATTATCACTAAAACGATTGACTTTAAAAAAATACTATGTTATTATAATTAAAATGGGTAGTGTAAAGTAGTCTATGAAAAAATAGAATATGAAAACATTATCCAAAAAATGTAAAATAGTACATTGAAA
>CALXCM010000041.1 GCA_944386785.1 uncultured Clostridia bacterium
TTATTCCAATATTTTTTAATTCTTTTCTCATGATTTTTGCAAGTTGACAACTTTCAGTATCATATATATCTGACACTTCAAATTTTGTAGGATCTAATTTATTTCCTGCTCCCATTGCAGAAATTATTGGAATATTTTTTTCTTTTTATCTTTTTATTATTTTTAATTTTGTACTTATTGTATCTACTGCATCGATTACATAAGTTATTGTTTCATCTATCAAATCTTCTTCTCTTTCTAAAGAACTTGGAAGTACTGTTTCTACTTTTGCAGATGGATTTATTTCTAAAATTCTTTTTTTCATTACATCTACTTTTTTTAGCCCAACAGTATTTACATTTGCATGTATTTGCCTATTTATATTAGTTTCATCTATTTTCTCTTCATCTACTAATATTAAGTTTCCTATTCCTGTTCTTGCTAGGCCTTCTACTGCAAAAGAGCCTACTCCACCAATTCCATAAATTAAAACTTTTGCTTTTTCTAATTTTTCTATTCCTTCTTTTCCGATTAATATTTCTGTTCTATTTTTCCAATTTTTATTCATTTTATACCTCTTTGTTTTTTGCTTTAAAGGTATTATAGCATAAAGATTAATATTATGCTATAATATTAATATATTTTGGAGGTATCATATGCTTAAAATTAATAATATAAAAATTAGAGCTGATTTAAAAGATGAAGAAGTCTTAGATTTTGCATTAAAGAAAAACAAGATTAAAAAAGATGATGTATTAGAATGGAATATTTCCAAAAAATCAATTGATGCAAGGAAAAAAGATGATATTTTTTATGTGTATTCTATAGACATTAAAGTAAAAAATGAAGAAAAATATCATTTTTTAGATAAAGTAAAAAAAATTAGCTTTCCTAAGGTTAAAATAAATAAAAACTTTTCAAATCCACCTATAATTATTGGTGCTGGTCCTTCTGGACTTTTTGCAGCACTTACATTTATAGAAAATGGAATAAGACCTATTGTTATAGAACAAGGTCAAGATGTGGATAAAAGAAAAGAAACAATTGACAATTTTTTTAAAACTGGAAAATTAAATACATTATCTAATGTACAATTTGGTGAAGGTGGAGCCGGAACTTTTTCTGATGGTAAGTTGAATTCTGGAATAAACAGTCCTTATTGTAAAAAAGTTTTAGAAAAATTTGTATTGTTTGGAGCTCCAAAAGAGATTTTATATGAATCAAAACCTCATATAGGGACAGATAAATTAATTAGCGTTATAAAAAACATGAGAGAATATATGATAAAAAAAGGTGCAAATTTCTATTTTAATACCAAAGCTTGTGACTTTTTAATTAAAGACAACAAAATAAATGGAATAATTGTAAAAGATCTTTTAACAAATGAAAAAAGAGAAATCTTATCATCTGATGTTATTTTAGCAATTGGACATAGTTCAAGAGATACATTTTATAAATTATTTGATAAAAATATTTACATGGAAAAAAAGAATTTTTCTGTTGGAGTTAGAATTGAACATCTTCAAAGTGATATAAACAAAGCACAATATGGAACAATAACTAAATTAAGATTACCACCTGCAGACTACAAACTTTCTTGTCATTTAGAAAATGGTCGTTCTTGCTATACATTTTGTATGTGTCCTGGAGGATATGTTATTGCATCTTCTAGTGAAGAAAATACAATTGTTACAAATGGAATGAGTAATTTTCTAAGAGATGGCAAAAATGCAAATTCTGCAGTACTTGTAAATGTTACTCCTTCTGATTTTGAAAGTCCTTCTCCGCTTTGCGGAATTGACTTTCAAAAAGAACTAGAAGAAAAAGCATTTAAACTTGGTGGCTCAAATTATTTTGCACCAATACAAAAATTTGGAGATTTTCTAGAAAACAAAAAAACAACAAAACTTCGGAAAAGTTCATCCTACATACAAACCAGGAGTTACTTTTTCTAACTTAAATGATATTCTTCCTCGGTTTTGTATCTGAAAGCTTAAAAGAAGGAATTTTAATATTTGATAAAAAATTAAAAGGTTTTGCAGATCCTGATAATATTTTAACTGGTGTTGAAACAAGAAGCTCTTCTCCTGTTAAAATTGTAAGAGATGAGAACTTTGTATCTAACATAAAAGGAATTTATCCTTGTGGAGAAGGTGCAGGTTATGCAGGACGGCATTATGTCTGCTAGTGTTGATGGAATTAAGTGTGCAATTGCTGTACTTAATAACTAAATATTAAAATAAAAAAACTAATTACATAAAACAATCCCTCTTTATTAGGCAAAAGTTTAATAAAGAGGGATTATTTTTCATTCTTATTAATTATTTTTTTCTTTCATTTTATTTATAATTTCTACTAAACTATCTACTAAAAAGTCAACATCTTCTAAAGTATTTTCATCTCCAAAAGAAACTCTTAATGCTCCTTTAGTTAAATTTTTATCTAAGCCAATTGCAACTAATACATGTGAAGGATTAGTTGTTCCTGTAGTACAAGCAGAACCAGCAGATGCACAAATTCCTCTTTCATCAAGATGAATTAAAAGTTCTTCTCCGTTTATTCCAGGAAATGAAAAATTAGCATTTCCCGGAAGCCTATTTTCTCTTGGTCCATTTAATTTTGCATCTGGCAATTTTTCTTCTATATTTTTTATATAATAATCCCTTAAAGTTTTTAAATGTTCTTGATGTTGTTTTAAGTTGTTTTTTGCAAGTTCTGAAGCTTTTCCAAGTCCTACAATTTCTGCTACATTTTCTGTTCCTCCTCTTTTGTTTTTTTCTTGATGCCCTCCATCCATAAATTTTTGAAATTCTATTCCTTCTTTTACATATAAGGCTCCTACTCCTTTTGGTGCATTTAATTTATGACCTGAAAGTGATAACATATCTATGCCTAATTTTTCTACATCAATATCTATATTACCACAGGCTTGAACTGCATCTGTGTGAAATATTATATTATGATTTTTAGCAATTTTAGAAATTTCTTCTATTTGTTCTATTGTACCTATTTCATTATTTGCAAACATTATACTAATTAAAATTGTGTCTTTTTTTATACTATTTTCTAGTTCTTCTAAATTTATAAATCCGTATTTATCTACATTTAAATATGTTACTTCAAAGCCATCTTTTTCTAAAGCCTGACAAGTATGTAAAACCGCAGGATGCTCTATTTTTGAAGTTATTATATGTTTTCCTATATCTTTATTTTTATATGCAATTCCTTTTATTGCAGTATTATCACTTTCTGATCCACAACTTGTGAAATAGATTTCTTGTGGTTTACAATTAATTAAATCTGATACTCTTTTCCTTGCTTTTTCTAAAGCTCTTTTTGCTTCTCTTCCAAGAAAATACATAGAAGAAGGATTTCCATATTGTTCTAAAAAATATGGGAACATTTCTTCTAAAACTTCTTCTTTTACTTTTGTTGTTGCAGCATTATCAAAATACCTAATTTTCATACCTTTCCTCCTAAAATATTTTTCTTATCTCATTTATTTCTTTACATGTCTGCCTATAACCAAATTTATAGCAACTATCTAATTTTTCTATATCTAACAATCCTGTTTTGTCTGTTTTTATTGTTAAAATGTAGTCAGAGCTTTCTAAACTATCTTTAGATATTTTATTCCCCATAATGTCTAATGTTCTCATTGCAATATCCATAATATTACTATTTTCATCTACATCATCTGCTTTAAAATTTACAGCAATTACTTTATCTGCTCCTTGCTTTTTTACTTCTTTTACAGGTACATTATCTAAAACACCACCATCTAAAAATAAATGAGATTTATAGTTACAAGGACTAAAAACTCCTGGAAAACTACTACTTGCTCTTACTGCTTTTCCAAGTGATATATTTGAAATATATTTGTTATCATTATTTATTGGGTTATTTGTAAATATATATTCTCTGCCATCTGATATATCTACTGTTGGAATTACTAGAGGAATATTTTTTATATCACCTATATTTCTTACTCTTTTTCTAATTGCTAGTTCATCAAAAGTTTTTTCTATATTTTCTCCTGTTTTTAATCCTGATATTACTATTTTTTTATTTAGCATGAAGCCAGTTATTCCAGATACAATCGGGCTAGAATTAATTTCTACTATATCTTTTGCATATCTTTTAAATAATATGTAGATATAATAAGGAGAATAACCTAATGCATATAAAGATGCTATTATTCCTCCTGCACTTGTACCTCCTATT
The DNA here is from genome assembly GCA_944386785.1 of uncultured Clostridia bacterium. GTDB lineage: Bacteria > Bacillota > Clostridia > TANB77 > CAG-508 > CAG-269. The sequence continues at coordinate 4,204 of CALXCM010000041.1, forward strand.
ATATTTGGTCTTATTCCATGTTCTTCTAAAGCTTTTATTACACCAGCATGAGCAATTCCTCTAATTCCTCCTCCTGATAATGCTAAACCTATTTTCAAATATAACACCTCTTTAAATTTTTTCTTATTTAAAGTATTTACTTATTTTTATGAATTTAAACGAAAAAAAGTGAACTTAAAATTTATTTTTTTAAGTCCACTTTTTCTTTTAATTAATTTGCTACTTGTTTATTGATTTATATTTCCACTTGTAAAATATGTTTCTCCAAAACCATATATAACTTGATAATACTTACCAATAAATGTTGGTACATCTTCTAATTCATATGTTGGAGCAACTACTTCTTTTCCGTCTTTATCTATTGCTCCCCATTTTCCATCTTTTAAGACAGATGCAAATCCATAGCTATTTAATTCTGTTACTTTATCATATTTACATTCTACTACTAAAGAGCCATCTCTTTTTTCAAATCCCCATAATCCATTTTCTTGTTTTGCATATATAGAATTATTTGGATATACTTCTTTATTTGTTAATTCTTTTCCTTGGTTATCAAAGTATTTTGTTTCTAAATCGTTTGAAATTATTATATAATTATCTTTTTGCTCTATAGTTGCATTTGTCATTTGGAGAATTCTATTAAAGTTTTTGTCATATAGTTCAGTTACATCTGTACTTGAAATTTTAGTTTGTATTAAGTCTGTTCCTTCTATTTTTTGAAGAGAATCATATTTAATTTCTACTTTTTCTTGATCTTTAGAATCAACTATACCTAGTTTAGAATTTTCATTACTTACTATAAAGTAATTATCATATAAGTATTCTATATAACTGTATTTTTCTTCAATTACTTGCTCGCCACTTTCATTTATAACTCCATATTTGCTTCCATTTTCGTTGTCTATTTTTATTTTATATTTTTCATTTTCTGTATTTAAAATAGCAACATTTGTATTTATATTAGCTTCTGTTCCATTATTGTTAAACATTACTGTTCCTTGGTCATTTTCAGCATATAGATAATTTCCTGTTATATCAATTTGATTATATGTTGGCTCTATTATTATATTACCATTAATATCTGAAGCTCCGAATTTTTTACTTTTTTCTACAACAAATAAATTATTAGTTTTATCATATCTTATTGATTGATATTCATTTTTTAAAACTTCTTCTTTGTTTTTTAATACTCCATATTGACCATTTTTAGCACATATTAAATAAACATTTTTATTATCTTCGATATCATTTATTCTAGAAATTTCGTTATATTCATTGTTTAATATAACTTTTCCATCTTTATTTACATATCCATATCTATATCCTTCATTTGTTGTGATTGATGTAATATATCCTGCTTCTTTATATCCATCATTTTCTAAATAGTATCCATCAACTTCGATACTGTTATAATTAATTTCTACCATCAAATTGCCTTTTATATTTATTACGCCTGTTTTTCCATTTTGTGTAACTAAAAGTTCTCCTTCTTTATATGGAAGACTCTCTATTGAGTCATATATAGGGTCACAAACTTTTTTACCATCAAAATCTATTAATCCATATTTTCCATTTTGATAATACTTTAATACGCTTTTTTCATACATTAAATCACTTTCGATATTTTTTAGTCTTATAGGTTCTACTATTTCATATTCAGAAAATATTTCTTCATTATTTTGATTTAAAACCTTGCTATCGTTTTCTTCATAACAAACAAATACTGCTTTTTCTGGGTTTGGAATTTTAACTTCCTCATAATTTGGCTCTATTAATATATCACCATTTCTATTTATTACTCCTGATTGGTTGTTATTTTTTAATATAAAGTATTGATAATCTTTGACAGTCTCTATTTCATATTCTCTTCTAGCTTTTTTTATAAAATAATATGCTATAACTGATGCTACAATTAGTACAATAACTACAGCTACTATAATCCCTACTATATATCTTTTTTTCATAATTTTATTCCTCTCCACTTTTTTCTTCTTCTTGATTTTTACATGCTTTAACCTTTAAAATTCTTTTATCTTCTGTTTCTTCAATTTTGTATGTTACTTTTTTGGTTTCAATAATTGGGTTTTCTTCTTCTTCTGGAATTCTTCCCAATTCTTCTTGTAAATATCCAGAAAGTGTATCATAATCTCCCTCAGGAATTTCTGCATTTAAGATTTTATTTACTTCATGTATTGGCATATTTCCTGTTAGCATATATGTGTTTTCGTCTATTTTTTCAAATTCTTTTTCTTCTTCATCATATTCATCATAGATATCTCCTACTAATTCTTCTAAGATATCCTCCATTGTGATTAATCCTGCTGTTCCTCCATATTCATCTACTACTATTGCAATTTGCTTTTTATTTTTTTGTAATTCTCTAAATACTTCATTGATTAATCTATTTTGAGAAACGAAAAATACATCATTTAATATATTTTTTACTTTAAATGTTTTTTTACCTACATTTTTTAATATATCTTTTACATATATTACACCTTTTATTTCGTCTATTGTTTCATCATATACAGGAATTCTACTATATCTATATTCTACTTCTTCTAGTTCATCCATTAATTCTTGTTTACTTATATTTATATCTACAGCAAATATATCTGTTCTATGTCTCATAATTTCAGAAACTGTTATATCATTTAGTTCAAATACATTATTTATTAATTCTTTTTCTTCGCCTTTTATTGTTCCTTTTTCTTCACCCTGATCTACCATCATTCTGATTTCTTCTTCTGTTACCATTTCTTCATCTGTTTCTCCAACTCCAAATATTTTAGATACAGCATTTGTTGAAACAGTTAAAAGTTTTACAAATGGAGATGTTATAATTGAAATTGCTCTTATAACCCCTATACTTCCAAAAGCTATTTTTTCATAATTTTTCATAGCTAATCTTTTTGGAACTAATTCTCCAAAAATTAAAGTAAAGAATGATAAAATTATTGTTATTAATATAATAGAAATACTTTCCCATGCACCTAAACTTATTACTGGTATTAAATTATATAATACAGGTGCTAATTTTTCAGCAAATGCATCTGATGCAAATGCACTTGATAAAAATCCTGCAAGTGTTATTCCTATTTGTATTGTAGCTAAAAACTTACTTGGTGCTTTTAACATTTTTTCAATTTGTTTTGCTTTTTTGTTTCCTTCTTTTACTTGTTTTTCAATTTTAGCATCATTTAACGATATAAATGCTATTTCTGCTGCTGCAAAAAATGCATTTACAAAAATAAGTATTACAAGTATGATTAATTGTGTCATATCTTTTTTATTCCTCTTTTCTTTTTGATATTATTCTTTTCTATTATATCAATAAACTATTCATAAAACAACATCTATTCTAATGATTTTTTGTTTTTTCTACATTCCTGTAACTGGTAATGTTTTTGTTACAACTGTTTTTGGTCCTGTTGTTGCAGCATAACTTGCATTTAAGAAAACAAGAGCATTTAAAACTAAAATCGCTACAACAAAAGAAACTATTAAAAGTCTTTTTTTCATAAAATTTTCCTCCTTTTTTATTTTTCTTCTCCTATTACACATCTTCTGTATTTAGGTTCATTTTCAACACAAGTAATTAATGTAATTTTATTTTTTTCTGATTTTTCTAAATTTGTCCAATCTGTGTCTTTTATTATAATATTATTTGTTACTATATATTCTTTTTTAAAACTTTTATATCTATATATTATTACATCTCCATTAGTCAAGGTTTTGATATTTTCAAAATAATTTTTAGTATAGCCTCTATTATGACCGTGCTAAACCTATTGTACCTTCTTTTTTAGAGGTATCTGAAAAGTGACCAACATAGCTTTCTAATGTTTTACTGCTTGTTCCTTCTTCTATTGGAGCTTTTAAATTAATTTTTGGTATTTCTATATACCAATCTTTAATTTTTACATCATCTTTAGTATTTTCTATGTTGCTTTCTAAATTATTTTCTAGATTATTTTTATTTGTATTTTTAGTTTCTTCAGTATTTACTAAAAATCCTGTCTTTAAGCTCGATTTTTTAGTAAAATTTTCGTAGTTTTCAAATATAAAGTTTCCAGTAAAAAATATTATAACAGAAATTATTAAACTAACAGAATTAATGTAAAGAGTAGTAAATTTATACATTTATTTTCTTGCATTCCTCCTTTTTCTTAATTTTTGTTTGGAATTTTTTAATTTTTCGAAAAAATAAATTTGATTTAAAGTTAAAATAAAAATTAATTTTTATGTAAATATGATAATACAAAATTGCTATTTTGTAAAGAACTTTTCGTCGCAATATTCGACAAAATGCGACTTTTAGAGAGTTTACTAATTAAGTATTTTGAAAATAAATAAAAGATAAAATATAATAAAAAACACTTAAATATTAGTTTTTTTTGCTAATATTTAAGCGCTTTAATTAATCTATTTTTAGCTCTAGCTCAATATAAAATTCTACTCCATTTTCTTTATTTATTACACCATATTTTTGTTTATAATTATTCATTATTGCTTTTACAAATGATAGTCCTATTCCTGTTCCTCCATCTGTTCTATTTCTAGATCCATCAACTTTATAAAAACGATTCCAAATTCTATTTAAATGTTCTTCTGCAATATTATCTCCAGTATTAAATACTTTTATTGTAACTGTATTTTTTTCTACATTTACTTCATTTTTTATTTCTATATATTTTTTGCCATCTACTTCTTTTACATGTTTTATTGCATTTGTCATATAGTTTCCAATTACTTGTTCTATATAAAAATCATCTGCAAATACATTTATCTCATCTGGTGTATCTAAAATTACTTCTGCTTTCTTTTCTTCTAACATTACTTTTGATTTTCTTATAACTTCTTTTTCAACTTCTACAATATTAAATTTTTTATCATTAAATTCTCTTTTTCCATATTCTAATTTCATAAGTTCTAAAAGTTGTTTTACTAGTTTATCCATTTTATTTGTTTCATCTAAAATAACTTCTGCATAGAATTTCTTGCTTTCTTCATCTGTATTTACATTTTCAAGAAGTCCTTCACTATATCCTTGAATTAATGCAATTGGTGTTTTTAATTCATGAGATACATCTGATATAAAGCTTTTTCTCATTTCATCAATTTTTGATTTTTCTTCTATATCTTTTTCTA
>CALXCM010000042.1 GCA_944386785.1 uncultured Clostridia bacterium
AAAAACATATAAAAACTATTTTAATTTTTATATGTCTTTCGAATCTGGTGGGCAGGGAAGGATTCGAACCTTCGTACCTTAAAATTTTAAGGTTATGTAAACATTTGTAAAATCTACATTTTAGCTTGCTAATACTAAATCAAAAAGTTTAGTGTAAAACATATGTTCTTCAAATGTTGATATTATTATAAATTTTAAAGATATAATTTAAGTATTTTTTAAGTATTTTTGAGGAAGCATAAAGTAATTAATCAAGTTTAAAAAACTATACGTATATAAATATTTTTGACAACTTTGTTTTTATTTATTTTTTATATTTTTTAAGTAGTTATTTTACTTTTATGACTTAAAATTTATTAATACTTCTTTATATATATATATTCTATATTTTTTAAATTATACGCATAGAAGAGCGAAGCACTACTTTTTTGGTTTTCTACAATCGCCTACAACAGTTTTTAATATTTTAGTAATATACTTCCATTAATTCAAGAAAAAAACCCTGTTGTCGGTTATTATAGCCCCTCTTCTTTGCTATTTTTTACTAATAAAATATGTTTTTTATCATTTAATGTCTAAATTTCAACATAAAAAATGGCTTATAACTTTACATTATAAACCACTTTTTGTTTTATTGTATTGTATTTACTTTTTTTGCTACAATTACAAATCTGCCATCTTCTTGCGAATATTCGCAAGTGCTTAATGTCAATAATTGTTCTCCATATTTTGCCGTTTTTCCTGTATCGTATAAACTTGCCTTTTTACTTTCAGTAACATAGTAATTATAATCTTCTTCATTTTCTGCATTTATAAAATAATAATATCTAAATACATTTTTTTCGCTTTTATAATATACTCTTGACTTAAAAACTGCAATTATTTCATACACACAATCTTCATTTGTTGTTGTGAAATTAATATTAGGGTGTTCCTTATAATAATTTTCATCTTCATATTTCAGCAAATCTTGAAACATATTACCATTTTTATTATTGTGTCCATAAATCAATAAATTGTCGCTAGGCTTGTCCCAATCATAATCTTTATCTAAAAATATTGAACCATCTAAAGAATATTCTTTTTTGTATGTATGCCTCATATAATACTTATTATCTTTTCCTTGCAATACTGGAAAATCAATTTTTGTATCTGCTATTTGTATCCATCCTATTATATCCTCATTTTCTTTTTTTAGTTCTTGTAATTGTAACATTTTTTCAGTAACTGTATCTGTTGTCTTTGTTTCATCAACTTCAATATTATTTAATATATCACTATTTACTTGTTTATTTTTATTAGTAAATTTATAATATACAAAAGCTACTATTATTATAAATATTAAGATTAATATAAATATGTATTTTTTACTACTTTTTGTTTTCTCCATATGTTTATTATTCTTCATATTAACCTCTTTTCTTTATTTCTATTTCTTTAAAGTTATTATTCCTAATACTGTTATTACTGCTATTATTGATATTGGTAATATAACATTATTTTCTATTCCTGTTTTTGGCGTATCATCTTTTTCTCCTTTTGTTTCTGCTTTATTTTCTGTATTTTCTTCTTGTTCCTGCTCTACTTTATTATCTGTATTAGTACTATTTTCTACCTTTTGATTATCTACATATAATTCTTTAACATTTAATTCCTCAATAGGTGTAAAATCTGATATATAATTACCAGTTAAATCTAAAGTATATAAATTAGTTAGTGTTACCAATGGTGAAATATCTTCTATTTTATTATTTTTTAAAAATAAACTATCTAAATTTTGTAGTTTAGACAATGGTGTTAAATCTTTTATATTATTATTGTCTAACTGCAAGCTAATAATTCCTACTAAATCACTAATTGGTGTTAAATCTTCTATATTATTATCATTTAAGGTTAGAAGTTGCATTTTTTCTAAAGTATTTAATCCATCTAAATTAGTAATATTGTTATTACTTAAATCTAATCCCCATAATTCCTTCATATCCTTTAAAGGCGTCAAATTCTCTATTTTATTGTTTGATAAATCTAATTGATATATTTTTGTAGCATTTGATAATCCTGATATATCTACTATATTGTTATTAGATAAATCAACACTACATAATTCTGTTAAGTTTTCTAAGCAAGATATATCACTTATATTATTATCACTTAAATCTAAAAATTGTAAATTAGTTGCATATTTAATTTCTGATATATTTGTTATTCCTTTACCTTCTAATGTTAAATTGTTTGTAATATTTTTCATTTCTCCTATTGAAATTTCTCCATCACTATTAGTATCATATCTATTAGGACTACTTAATATTGCTGACTTGAAGTTTTCATCTTTAAATTCTATTATTTCATCATCATTACTTGCATTAACAACATTAAAATTAAATACTAACATTGCAAATACAATTATTCCTACCATTATTAAAAATTTCATATTTCTTATTTTCATTTTCTAAATCCTCCCTTATTTTTTTGCTTTTGCATTTCTTTAAAAATAATAATTAAAGTTGTAATATTGTTTCATTTATCTTTAATTTTAAATCACCCCCTTAAATATATCCGTGATTTATCTTATATTTATCTGATAAGTTTTACTACCAACTTGAACATAAGCAATTATAGGTTCAGAAGCATTAACAACTTCATCTGGTAAATCACATAAATAATACATTTGTCCAACTGTTAGAGGGCTAATATTAGTAATATTTGCATATGTAAAATCGCCATCTTTGTCTACAATTACTGGAAAAGAACTATATTCATATTTGTCATTATATTTTACTTTGACAGTTGCTACATCATCTGCTGTAACATCTGTTGCTTGTAAATTCTTATAATCTAATTTAATCACTAAATATGAGTGTCCCTCTTGTTTAGCCTCATAATAAGTATAAAAACTTGTTAAAACTGGTGGCTCAACTTTTTTAGAAAATTCACTTCCTTTAAAAGTTAGTTCATATTTTTCACTTTCACTAACTGGCGTATCTTGAACAAGTATCTCATTTTGTTTAGTTTCCGTTCTATTTGAATTTTGTTTTCCAGTGTTATTATTTTCCTTTTCACTTGCTATATTATAAGTCTCATTTGTTGTTATTTGTTCATTTTCTTTTGCACTTTCATATGTTTCATTTTTTAGAAAAAATTTATGTTCAATGGCTAGTGTAAATATAACAGTTAAAATAACAATTAATGCTACAATACCTATTTTCTTCAATATCTCTTTTGATTTATCTTTGTTTTCCATTTTCAATAATCCCCCTAAATTTTACTTAAAATGTTATTATAATTTACATTTTCATATGTAGTAGCTTGTTCCCACATTGCATTTACTTCTTGTGTTAAACCTTCAAAAATAGCTTTTAAGAAATCTCCGCCTAAATTTATACTATTGCCGTCAAAACTTGTATTTCCAAGCTGTGAAACCGCTTCTGAATAATCACTTTCTACAAATGTGCAACCTGCCATTTCTCCATTTTTTGTTACTATTATTCTTCTTACAGTTTCATTGTTTGCACCTACTGTATTCATATCAAATAAGTACACTGTTTCACCTTGTTCATTTGTTGTCTTTCTAGCTTCATATAACTTTTTACAAAAATCTTTTAATGATATTGGTTCTGTAGGTTTTACAAGTTCTGTATAATTTGTTTCATTAGCATTTGTTGTTTCTTGTTCTGGATTTAATAACTGATTATTTACATTTACTAATTCGCTTAATAGTTCTTTTTCTTCATTGTTCAATGTTATTTCCTCTGCTACTGTTAAAGTTTTCTTATTATCATCTGTTGTTCCTCTAAAAAAGCATATAAAATAAATTGCTGATGCTAAAATAATAACTATTAAAACTATAAAAACAACTTTTTTGGCTTTTTCTTTCATTTGTTTATCACCTCCAATCTATTTTTATTACAGTTATCATTACAATTAAAATTACTACATTTTTTGCAATAATAATCATAAGAACTATAATAAGTATTTTTACAATTTTTTTCTGTTACGCCTTCAATATTTTCTATTTCAAGTTTTGTATATTCTTTAGCTTCAAATAAATCATCATTTTCTAAAAATAACTGTATTCTTTTTAATATCTCTAAAAACTTTTCCTTTTCCATCTTTTACCTTCTTTTTTAATTTTTCATTTTGATTATATACTATTTTACTCTCACTTGCAAGTGCTACTTTTATAAGTGTCATTATTATAAAATATAAAAAAACATTGTAGGAGAATAAATAGTGATACAGATAAATGTTGAAAAAATTTTAAAAGAACAAGGAAAAACTAAATCTTGGCTATGCGACCAATTAGATATATCTTTTTATAACTTAAATAAAGCTATAAAAAGTGGTAAAAAATCAATAAGCTACAAATACCTTGAAGGTTTTGCAAGAGCTTTAAATTGTAGTTTTGATGATTTATTAACAATAGTAGATGACAAAGAAACCTAATAATATTATTTGTTAAATATTTTTTGAATTTCTTTGTCTATTTTTTTGTTTACTTTTATAGTCTTTCTTCCATTTTCACCATATTTTTTAATATATTCATTCTGTTTTTTTACTAATTTTTGTATTTTCACATCTAACGAAAGTTCTAAATTTTTTCTATATATAGAAATAGTTTTTAATCCGCTTCTCTTTCCAGTCATCTGAATTTAAAGCATTTCTTATATCTTTTAAAATCTCTATTGCAATTTCTTTTTCCATAATTTTTATTCACCAATTTTAGTATAGCATACTTTCGCTATTTGTGAAAGTCTATTTTAAAAAAATTGGGGTAAAATTTTTATAGGTGATATTATGAGCTTAAAACATGATAAAAAATATAAAAAAATTGGAATAAAAATAAGTGAATATAGATTAAAAAGAAAATTAACTCAAGAAGCATTAGCAAATAAAGTAGGGATAAGCTACAGCTATTTGACTCAAATTGAAGCACCAAATGTAGTTAAAAAAATGTCATTAGAAGTTCTTTTTGATATAGCTGACGCATTAGAAATTGACATAAAAGATTTATTATAAAAAATGTTCTAATACTTAAAAACATATTAGAACATTTTTATTTTGCTAAGACTCTGGTTCTGCACACACTGTTTTCATTAATTGCTTAAATTTCTATAACTTAAAACTGCCCCCGCTATCTGGTGGTAGATATTGTAATACAGTTTTATTAAGTGTCAATAAAAGTCGTTTTTCGCTTTCTGGAAGTTTATTAAATTCTTCTTTTGTTAAGATATTACATTTTTTATTTCTTATTTCTACATATTTTTTTGCATTTAATATAGTTTCTATAGTTATCTTAGCTTGTTGTAATTCTTGAAGTTCAAATTGTATATCTTCTATCTTTTTATTTCTATTTTCTTTAATAAGATTTTTTTTGGTTCTTAAAGATATTTCTTTTGCGTCTGCTATAAACTTATAGTAGTCATTATATAGAAGTTCAAAGCAATTAAAATATTTTTTAGGTTCTTCATTTGTATGGAAAATTATATTTTGTGAAATATAACTAAGTACGTATTTTCTTTTATTATATATTTCTTCACTATTATTCTTAACTTGTGAAATATTTTCATTATAATTATATTCAACATATACAGTCAAATTATCAACATTGAAATCTGTTAGTTTTTTGTCAGAATTGTCCTTTACTGTCAAAATATGTAAATTTCTAAGTCTATTATCATATCTATTGTTGTTTAGATGGTCAATTACTTTTTTATCTTCTTCCCTAGGAACAAAATCATACCCAAAGCAATGCCCAAAAATTAGTTGGTGCATATATACACTTTTACTTCCAATTCTAGTATAAGCATATTTTCCATCATCAATTATCCACTCATTATCTAAAACTATTTTTTTAATTTCATAATTATTATCAATTAGAATACTTTTATTTGTTTTTCTTCCTTTTTTTGTGTATGGATTTATTACTTCAATTTCAAGTGTTGTTTCGTCATTTTCTTTTATTTTTGCATTGTTTGTTACAATTAAAGTAGCCATCTGTTACCTCCAATATTTCTTTTTGTTTTTTATAATATTTTTTATCATAAATTAGTTTTTTATTGTTTCTTAGCTTAAACATCTTTCTCATATATTTATCTGACATTTTATAGCTTAACTCATGTTTATTGCAAATTATTTTAACACTTCTTCCAAATTCAAATTCGGCTATTTGTTCTGCACTTCTTACATTTCTTCTAAAATAATTTTCTTCATAATGTTCATAAATAGCAGTATCAATACTTTTAGCAACTTCTTTTATAACTTCATCTTTAAATGTGAATTGCTTTTTAGCTATATTTTTTAATATAATTTTTTCTGTCTCATCAAACACTGCTTGAGTATATTCAGACTCTTCAATATCATTAAAAAATACATTATTTGCAAAGTCTAGCCCGAAAACTCTTTGAAGAAAAATTTTACTAAAAGACCTTTTAGAAAATCCATTTTCACACATTATTTTTGCTATATTTTCCGCTTCTTTTAAAATATTTTCATCATAAGGAAAAATGAAATATACATTTTGGTCTCTTACTTTTTCAAGACTTATTCCTTCTTTTCTTGCACGTTTCATTTTACCTATCATTGAAAATTCTTCAAATAACTTGTTTTTCCTTCTTATCTTTAATGTATCAACTTTTCCTAGTAATCCTAAACTTACGAACAAATTTATATTTCTATTCCAAGTGCCTTTTGTTCCACCAAAATCTCTTATTAAATTATTAATAGGAGCTGTGAAATAAGGGTATTTGTCTTCATGCATTAATGTTTTTTTGTCTATATATCTATTGTCCGCTAATATTAAAAATTCTTTTAACTTGTTAAGACTTTGCCAGTTTAATACTTTATTTAAGTATTTATATTCAATTTTATTATTTTTTACTTCTTCTATATATTTTAATCTTTTTCTTCCCTCTCTTGTCATCAAAAATTCCTCCTTAAAAATCTTATTACCATTATCTTCCAGAGGGGTGTCGTGGAAATAATATTAATGTTCATTATAACATGATTTTTTCTAGTTTTAAAGACTTTTTTGAACTTAATGTATTGCAACATAAAATTTATTATGTCTCAATAGTTTTTATAAAATTAGGTGTGCAACAAAAGTTAGGACAAAATCTGTTGTAGAACACATAATATATATTAGAAGGGCATGGGCATTAAGTATGCAAAAATTTTACATTTGACTATCCCCTCTTAAAATGTTAAAATTTTGATGATTAATGCTTTATGTTTCCCGAAATACAGAAAGGAGGAAAGCCAAATATGGCTAAAAAAGGGAAAAATAAAGGCTATTCATACAGGTACAATCAAAGCGGAACAGTAACCTGTAGAGCATATTTTGATATGCCTGATGGAAATAGAACCCAGTTGTCTGCTACTGGAAAGACTGAAGAAGAGTCAAGAAAAAAATTATTAAACAAGTATGCAAAAATTCACAAGGAAGGTAAACAGATTAAGTCGAATAGTTATACTGTAAAATCTTGGCTAAATTACTGGCTAAATGAGGTTAAAACAGAGAATTTAAAAGGTGGAACATATGACGGATATTATAGTTCATTTAAAAATCATGTAATACCAATCATTGGAAAAATTAAATTAAAAGATTTAAAATTAGATAACATACAGAAAGTAGTAAACAAAGCTAAGAAAACGACTTTTAAAAAATATGGTAAAACTCAAAAAATTTCTGCTAAAGGTGTTAAAGAAATTATTGCCCCATTAAAACAAGCATTGATATACGCAATGGATAATGACTTTATGCCTTATATAAATTTTAAAAATTTGAGTATGCCTAAAGAAAAGAAAGAAAAAAAAGAAAAATCTAAAAGTAGAAGTTCAAGACCAAAGGAAGAACAAGAAATTGTAACTAAATATTTTAAAAATGAAATTCCTAATCTACCTTTTGATTTATATTATGCCCCAATATGTGTTATGGATTTAAGAGGAATTAGACCTGAAGAGTGTGCTGGCTTACAATGGGTAGATATAGACTATGAACAAGATATATTATGGGTTGGTAACCATACTGTAGTCAAAAATGCTACTTATGATAAAAATGGGAAAAGGACTGGTACAAAAATTGTGATAGAAGACTCTACAAAAAGCAAAGCTGGAAATAGAGCAATGCCTCTAGGTAGTTTCCTTGCTAATTTATTCAAAGCCAAGTATCAATCTTGTTTAGATAAAGGAATTTCACCTAAACCAACAGACTTTATCTTTCTTAATAAATTAGGAAATCCATAGTATGAACCTTCTTTAAGAAAAATGTATAAGTCATTAGCTAAAAAACTAGGAATTAGTGAAAAAGGTTGTTACTCTTTAAGGCATGAATTTGCAACATCATTAGTAAGACAGACTGACTGCGATAATAAAACAATTATGGAATTAATGGGGTGGTCAGAAATGATATATACATATTTTGATACAGATGATGAACAAAAACAACTAGCAATACAAAAAATAGACTCACAATATGAAAAACAAGAAGATGTGCCATTAACTTTAATAAATAATCCTACTTATTATGAAGATGAAGAAAAAAAGTTAGAAATGCAAAAAGGAAATATAATTCCTTTTCCAATACAAAAGATTATTAACCAATAAAAAAAGTAATTATCTAAGAATTTTTAGAAAATTACTCCAAATTTAAGGATTTTTAAGTAATATTTTAAGGATTTTCAAAACTTGCCCCTCTAAAACCCTTGATATTACTAATAAATTTTTGGTGGGCAGGGAAGGATTCGAACCTTCGTACTCAAATGAGAACAGATTTCTTACTACTATAGTTTTCACTACCA
>CALXCM010000043.1 GCA_944386785.1 uncultured Clostridia bacterium
TCTACTCCTCCTGCCGCTCCTAAAAGGTGTCCTGTATGGCCTTTTGTTGAACTTACCATTACTTTTTTAGCTGCGTCTTCTCCTAATGCTGTTTTTATAGCTTCAGTCTCACACGAATCATTTAAATGTGTTGATGTACCATGTGCATTTATGTAAGTAATTTCTTCTGGTTTTACATTTGCTTCTTCCATTGCAAGTTTCATAGCTCTTGCTCCACCTTCACCTCCTGGTGCTGGCGAAGTTATATGATATGCATCTGATGTTGCTCCATATCCTACTATCTCTGCATAAATTTTTGCACCCCTAGCTTTTGCATGTTCTAATTCTTCTAAAACTACAACTCCTGCTCCTTCTCCCATTACAAATCCACTTCTTTCTTTATCAAATGGGATGCTCGCTCTTGTTTTGTCTTCAGATTTAGTCAGAGCTTTTATATTTGTAAAACCTGCAATTCCAAGTGGCGTTATTCCAGCTTCTGTTCCTCCTGCAATCACTACATCTTGATAACCATGTTTTATCATTCTATAGCTTTCTCCTATACAATGTGTTCCTGAAGCACATGCTGTTACCATTGCATAAGATTCTCCTTTTGCTCCAATATCTATTGCTACATTTCCTGTTGCCATATTTAATATTCCCATTGGTATATACATAGGTGATACTCTATCTGGTCCTTTTTCTATACATTTTTTATTTTCTGTTTCAATAGTTTCAATTCCACCTATTCCTGAACCAATTATTACTCCTACTCTTTCCATATTTTCTGTTTCTTTGTTTAATCCACTATCTTTCCATGCTTCTCTTGAAGCTATCATTGCATATTGTGAAAACATATCTAATCTTTTTGCTTCTCTTCTTTCGAAATAGTCTTCTGCATTATATCCTTTTACTTCAGCTGCTAGTTTAACTTTGAAATCTGTTGTGTCAAACTTTGTAATTTCATCTATTCCACATTTTCCTTCTTTGATACCATTCCAAAAACTTTTAACATCATTTCCAAGTGGTGTTATTGCACCTAATCCTGTAATTACAACTCTTCTTTCCATTTTTTAATTTCTCTCCTTTATATCTTTATCAAATTATTTTTTACTTACATTACCATTCCGCCATCTATATTAATTACTTGACCTGTAATGTATGAGCTATTTTCAGAACCTAAGAAGTATATTAGTTCTGCAACTTCTTTTGCTGTTCCCATTCTTTTTAGTGGTATTTGATTATGTATATTTTCTTTTACTGCTTCTGGTAGAACTTCTGTCATATCTGTTTCAATAAATCCTGGAGCTACTGCATTTGCTCTTATATTTCTTGATGCAAGTTCTTTTGCAATACTTTTTGTAAATCCAATTATTCCTGCTTTTGATGCTGAATAGTTACTTTGTCCTGCGTTTCCTACAACTCCTACTACTGATGATAAGTTAATTATTGAACCACATCTTTTTTTCATCATATATTTTGTAACAGATTTTGTTACTAAAAATGTTCCTTTTAAGTTTGTTTCTAAAACTTTATCAAAATCTTCTTCTGGCATTCTAATTAATAGATTATCTCTTGTAATTCCTGCATTATTTACTAAAACATCTATTTTTCCAAATTCAGCTATTGCCTTGCTTACTAAATTTTCTACATCTTCTTTTTTTGTTACATCTGCTTTTAATACTAATGCTTTTACTCCATTTTCTTCAAATTCTTTTTGTAATTTTTCTTTATCAGTTTTATCTGATACATAATTTGTTACAACATTATATCCTTCTTTTGCAAATTTTAATGCAACTTCTTTTCCAATTCCTCTTGAACCACCTGTAACTAAAACTACTTTTTCTTCCATTTTTATTTCCTCCTAATTATTTAAATATTCTTCTAAACTTTCTAAACTGTTTATATTAACTGTTTTGGCTTCTTTGATATCTTTTCTTACAAATCCTGTTAAGGCTTTTCCTGGTCCTATTTCTACATATTCATCTACTTGTTCTTTTGCTAATTTTTCAATTGCTTTGTCTAATCTTACTGGACTTATTATATGTTTTTCTAATATTTTTCTTATATCATCTTGTAGACAATAGCATGAACCATCTATATTTTTTATAACTTTCACATTTCCTTCTTTAAATTCTATATTTTCTAATTCTTTTGCAAAAGCAATTGATGCTTCTTCTAATTTTTCTGTATGGAATGGTCCACTTGTGTTTAATGTAATTACTCTTTTTGCTCCCGCTTCTTTTAAAAGCTCTCCTGCTTTTAAAATTCCTTCTTTCGTTCCAGATATTACTGTTTGAACTTTACAGTTATAGTTTGCAGGAACAACAAATATTCCTTCTTCATTTATTTTTTTGCAAACTTCTTCTATTATTTTAGAGTCTAAACCAATTATTGCTGCCATTTGATATTCTTCTTTTGGTAAGAGATTTCCCATGTAGTAACCTCTTTTTTTAATTAAATTTATTCCATCTTCAAATGATAAAATTCCAGAATAAATTAATGCTGTATATTCTCCTAAACTTAATCCTAATGCAAACTCTGCCTTAATTCCTTTACTTTCTAGAACTTTAGCAAATGCTAAGCTTGTTGTAAGTATTGCAATTTGAGTAAATTCTGTTTTGTTTAAAACTTCTTCTGGTCCTTCAAAACATATTTTTTTAACATCAATTCCTGAAATTTCTCCTGCTTTATCGTATATTTTTCTTGCTTCTTCATATTTTTCATATATATCTTTTCCCATTCCAATTACTTGTGAGCCTTGCCCTGGAAATAAAAATGCTCTTTTCATAAGTTCCTCCCTAAAATTATATTTCTAATAATATGCTTCCTGTATTTAGTCCTCCACCATAGCCTATTAAAATTATTTTATCTTTATCTTTTAATAGGTTCTCTTTTTTCATTTGGTCAATTGCTATCGGTATGCTTCCACAAAATGTGTTTCCTACATCTTTAATGTTTTTATATACTTTATTTTCATCAACTTTTAATCTTGAAGTTATTCCTTTTATAATTTTTATATTAGATTGATGTGGTACAATATATTTTATATCATCTAATGTTAATTCTGCTTTTTCTAATAGTTTATTTATATTTTCAACAGTTTTTGTTACTGCATATTTATATACTTCTTTACCTTTCATTTGTATTTTTTCATCTGATTTACATGTTAATATTTTATTTTTATCTATATTTGCTTCAATTTGTGAAAAATACATTTTTTCTTCTGTTGTTTCTTCTAAAAGTATTGCTCCTGCTCCATCTGATAAAACAACTGCTGTTGCAACATCTTCTTCATCTACATATTTTGATAATATATCTACTCCTACAACTAATGCTTTTTTTGAAATTCCAGCTAAGATATATAGTCTTGCTACATCTAAAGCATTTATATATCCACTACATCCTGCTAATATATCTAAAGTTATTGCATTTTCTATATTTAATTCTTCTTGGATATAGTTCGAAATTCCTGGCATTAAATTATTTGTTGTTGTTGTTGAAGTTATTATTAAGTCTATATCTTTTATTTCTTCTTTTTTTAATAAATCTAATACTGCTTTTTTTGCCATATCTTCTATTTTTTCTTCTTTTGCATAATATCTTGTTTCTATACCTGTTCTTTTTTTGATATATCCTTTTTCTAATTTTAGCTTTTCTTCTAACTCTTTATCTGTTATTTTTGTATTTGGCAAATAACTTCCTGTGCTTGTTATTTTTATATTTTTCATATTTTTCCTCACTTATTTTCTATCTATATATTTATACACCATTTTTGAAAATTTTTCTATTAGTCTAGGTGGTCAGGAGAAAATTTTATGAACTAAAAAGCCTCATCTAAAAATGAGGCTTTTTTACTTAAATTTTTACTAATTTTGCTGTTCTTGATTGTCTTGATTTTGTTGGTTTTCATTATTTTCTTGAGAGTCTGAATTATTATTATTCTCTGAAGTTTCATTTGATTGATTTTCTTTGGTAGTATTTGTTTGATTTGTATTTGTATTAGTATTTGTTGTGTTTGTATTTTCTTGAGATGAACTATTATCACTTGTATTTTTTCTAATACCTTTACTGTTTAAATATTCTTCTGCATCTATTTCATTGTCATTTACAAATATTTTATATTGTTTTTTTCCTCCACTTATTGTCATATATATGTCATCTGCTATTGTTGCAAATAACTCTTCTCCTGCTGAATTTATTAAAGTATATTTATCATCTAATTCTGCAACTATCACATTATATCCTGGAATTACTAATAAACTATATGCATCTTTATTATTTGATGCTTTATATCCGAAATTATCATATTTATATTCTACTATTTGTCTTCCGTTTTTATCATATAATCCCCAAAGATCATTTTTCTTTACTGGAATTAAGTTATCTGCTAATATATATTTATTTTTTATTTCATTTTGTGGAAAGTCATTTGGGTCTATTCCTATTTCGTCATTTTCAATGTATATTTTGATGTTTCCTCTTGTGTCTAACACACCAAATTTTCCATCTCTTTCTGCAACATAAAGACCTAAGTCACTATCCATTAATTCTATACTATCATAATTTAGTGGTATTCTTGTATCTCCTGATGCTGAAATTACTCCTACTTTTTCATTTGATGTTACTAAAAAGTCTCCTACATCTGGCATGTATTTTATATCATCATATTTTACATCTAATACTACATTACCTTCTACATCTACAACTCCGAAGTTGTTCGTTTGTTCCTGTTACAACCATCATGCTTTGAAGCAAAGCTTTTTGGTTTGATAATACATCACTTAATTCCATATATCCTAAGTCTAAAGCAACTGGTGAATATACTTGATATAGATATGGAAGTGTATATACATATATTCTATTTTCATTTTTGTTATATTGAATTGAAACATTGAATGCTTTTTCAATTCCTTCTAAAGTTGCACATAATACTCCGCCATTTGATTTAACAGGCTCATCCATATATTGATATTCATAATCTTTACTTTCTTCTGCTAAATTTAATTTATATATTTTATTTGAAGCAAGTACAAAGTTTGCAATTTCGTTTTCTGATTCTACATAACATTTATTTTTATCTTCTGATTTCATTATATTATCGCCATTAAAGCTTCTGTATCCAAAATATGATGCAACTTCTTTTATTGGCAAATATATTGTTCCATTTTCTTGCAATAATGCTTCTAAATCACTATTTTGTGAAACAAACAATTGCTTTAAGTCTTCATTTACTTTTCCATCTAAAACTACTCTTAAAGTTGTACTTTGTATATACATTAAATATGAGATAATTCCGATAATTGCAATTATTACTATAGCAATTGCTCCTAATATAATTCCTGTTGTTCTTTTCTTTTTTTGTTCTTGCTTTGTTTTAAAACTTTCTTCAATTAAATTCATTAGTAACCTCCCTATATTTCTATACTATTTAGTATATCCATATTTTTTATAAAATTCATCCCTAAAGCTACCTAAATTATCATTCTCTATTTCTATTCTAACCTTTTCCATTAAATTAGTCAAGAATCTTAGGTTATGAATTGAAAGTAATCTTACACCTAAAATTTCATTTGCTTTTATTAGATGTCTTATATATGCTCTTGTATAGTTTTTGCAAGTATAACAGTCACATTCAGGGTCTAGTGGTGTCCAATCTCTTTCATATGTAGCATTTCTTGCAACAACTTTTCCATGAGATGTTAGAGCTGTTCCATTTCTTGCAATTCTTGTAGGAAGTACACAGTCACACATATCAATTCCAGCAATTGCTGCTTCTATTAAATAATCTGGTGTTCCAACTCCCATTAAATATCTTGGTTTATTTTCAGGCATAAGTGGAGCAGTAAATCTTAAGATATCTAAAAATTCTTCTTTAGGTTCTCCAACACTTATTCCACCTATTGCATAACCTGGAAGGTCTAATTCTATTAAATCTTTTGCACTTTGAGTTCTTAAGTCTTTATAGAAGCCACCTTGAATTATTCCAAATAAAGCTTGTTTATCTACTGTTTTATGTGCTTCTTTACACCTTTTAGCCCATCTTGTTGTTCTTTCCATTGAGTTTTTTGTATATTCATATGTTGAAGGATATGGACAACATTCATCAAATGCCATTATAATATCTGCACCTAAATCTTCTTCTGTTTTCATTACAGATTCAGGTGTGAAAAAGTGTCTGCTTCCATCTAAATGTGATTTAAATTCTACTCCTTCTTCTGAAATTGTTCTTAAATCACCTAAACTAAATACTTGAAATCCTCCGCTATCTGTAAGAATTGGTCTATCCCAATTCATAAATTTATGAAGTCCTCCTGCTTCTTTTACTATATCTTGCCCTGGTCTTAAGTACAAATGATATGTATTTGATAATATTATTTGAGCTTTTACTTCTTCTTTTAATTCTTCTGGTGTCATTGATTTTACAGTAGCTTGTGTTCCTACTGGCATAAATATAGGCGTCTGGATGTCTCCATGTGGAGTATGTATTACACCTCTTCTAGCGCCAGTTTGTTTACATGTGTGTAATAGTTCATATGTTACTGCTGGTTTCATTATTTCCTCCTAATATAATCTTATTATGTTTTTATAATTAATATATAGATGTGTCCCCAAATTGACATTATTTTATAAACATTGCATCTCCAAAGCTGAAAAATCTATATTTTTCTTTTACTGCTTCTTTATATGATTCCATTATATATTCTTTTCCTGCTAATGCTGATACTAGCATTAGTAGTGTTGATTGTGGTAAATGAAAATTAGTAATTAAGCCATCTAAACATTTAAATTTGTATCCTGGATAAATATATATTCCAGTATCACTTTCTGTTTCTTTTACTAATCCATTTTCATCTGCTATTGTTTCTAATACTCTACATGATGTTGTTCCTACTGCTATTACTCTTTTTTTATTTTTCTTTGCATTATTTATTTTTTCTACATCTTCTTTTTTGATATAGAAATGTTCAGTATGCATTTTATGTTCTTCTACATTTTCTTCTTTTACTGGTCTAAATGTTCCAATCCCTACATGTAAAGTTACATTTGCAATAATTACACCTTTTTCTTCTAATTTTTTTAGTAAATCATCTGTAATGTGTAATCCTGCTGTTGGTGCTGCTGCAGACCCTTCATATTTTGCATAAACTGTTTGATATCTATCATTATCTTTTAAAGATTCATGTATATATGGTGGAAGTGGCATAAGCCCTATTTTGTCTAATATTTCGTTAAAAATTCCCTTATATGAAAATTTTACTTTTCTTGTTCCACCTTCCATTGTATCTATTACTTCTGCTTTTAAGATACCATCTCCAAAGATTACTTTTGCTCCACTATGTAATTTATTTCCTGGTCTTACTATACATTCCCAGATATCGCCTTCTATGTTATTTAAAAGTAAAAATTCTACTTTAGCTCCTGTTTCTTTTCTTCCATAAAGACGAGCTGGCAATACTTTTGTGTTGTTTCTTACTAACACATCTCCTGGTTCTAAATATTCTATTATGTCTTTAAATTTTTTATGTTCTATTGTTTTATTTTTTTTATCTAATACCATTAATCTTGATTCGTCTCTTTTTTTTATTGGAACTTGTGCAATTAGTTCTTCTGGCAAATCATAATCAAATTCTGATACTTTCAATTTTTTCACCTTTTTTCGTTTTATTTTTATTTATTTTATCTATAAAAGGATGCAAAATGTAGCATCCTTCGTATTTTACATCCTTTTTCAGATTTTCTTTTAAGTTAAATCCTTCATAGTTAAATTAATTCTTCCTTGGTCATCTATTTCTGTTACTTTAACTGTAACTTTGTCTCCTACATGAAGTACATCTTCTACATTTTTTACTCTTTCTTTAGATATTTGAGAAATATGTAGTAATCCTTCTTTGTCTCCACATCCTAAGTTAACAAATGCTCCAAAGTTCATTATTCTTACAACTTCTCCGTAATATATTCCACCAACTTCTATGTCTCTTACAATGTCTTCTATCATTTCTAGTGCTTGCATAGCTTTTTCGTTATCTTGTGAATATATATATACTTTGCCATCTTCTTCGATGTCAATTTTTACTCCTGTTTCGTCAATGATTTTATTAATCATTTTTCCACCAGGTCCTATTACATCTTTTATTTTTTCTACTTTAATTTGAGTTCCAACTATTCTTGGTGCATATTTTGATATTTCTTTTCTTGGCTTGCTTATTACTGGAAGCATTATTTCATCCAAGATATAGTTTCTTGCTTTTTCTGTTTTTTCAAATGCTTCTTTAATTATTTCATATGTTAAACCATCACATTTAATATCAACTTGAATTGCTGTTATTCCTTTTTTAGTTCCACCAACCTTAAAGTCCATGTCTCCAAAGAAGTCTTCTAATCCTTGGATATCTACTAGCATTACATAATCTTCATCATTTTCTGGGTTTGTAATTAATCCTGTAGAAATTCCTGCAACTGGTCTTTTAATTGGTACACCTGCATCCATTAGGCTTAATGTACTTCCACATATACTTGCTTGTGATGTTGATCCATTTGATGATAATACTTCTGATACAACTCTTATTGCAT
>CALXCM010000044.1 GCA_944386785.1 uncultured Clostridia bacterium
AAAAAAAGATGAACTTGTATATATTTTTTACAATCCATCTTTCAAATATGTGAAATTTTATAAATTATAAAATTGTTTGTAGGAGGAAACCTTTGCTATTACTACATTTTATTTTTTCGTCATAAGAGAACAAAATTGTGATAACTAAAGCTATTAAAGTAATTCCTCTTTTGTTTTTTAATTTTTCTTTCATTTTTACCTTCCTTTCATTTTCATTTGTTTTCGTTAAGATAGATACTCTAGGATTTTTTTCTAACTACAAATTTGTGTAACCCGTCTAAAAACTACATACTATCACGATATAAATTTATAAAGCTAAAAGGTCATACTATACTTTGATTTGTAATAAAATCTAAATATAATATGACCTCTCACATATTCATAATCAATATAAATTCTTATGCTGTTTCTTTTTCTTCTCTTTCTGGCACTTGTCTTTTTTTCTTTTTATCCTTTTTTTGCTTATTATTATTTACCACTATATCTGGTGCTTCATCATCTAGTATTGTTCTTTTTGTAATAATACATTTTTCGATATTAGGATTTGAAGGTATGTCAAACATAATGTCTCTCATTCTTTCTTCAATTATTGAACGTAAACCTCTTGCTCCTGTTTTTCTTTCAATTGCTTTATCAACAATTGCTCCTAGAGCATCTTCTTCAAATATTAATTCTACGCCATCAATTTCAAATAATTTTTGATATTGTTTTATTAATGAATTTTTAGGTTCTTTTAATATTTGTATTAAAGCATCTCTATCTAATTCTTGTAAAGTTGCTACAATTGGTAATCTTCCTATAAATTCTGGAATCAAACCATATTTTAATAAATCTTGTGGTAGCAATTCTTTAAATACTTCATATTTGCTAATCTCTTTGGCACTTTCTATTTTAGAACCAAATCCTATTGATTTCTTTCCTGTTCTATCTTTAATTACTGTTTCTAATCCTTCAAATGCTCCTCCACATATGATTAATATATTTTCTGTGTTTATTTGTATTAATTCTTGGTTTGGATGTTTTCTTCCTCCTTGTGGGGGAACAGACGCAATTGTTCCCTCAATAATTTTTAGTAATGCTTGTTGTACACCTTCTCCACTTACATCTCTAGTTATTGATGGATTTTCTGATTTTCTTGTTATTTTATCTATTTCATCTATATAAATTATTCCTTTTTCTGCTTTTTGTATATCTCCATCTGCTGCTTGAATTAATTTTAATAAAATATTTTCAACATCTTCTCCAACATATCCTGCTTCTGTAAGTGTTGTTGCATCTGCTATTGCAAATGGTACATCTAATATTCTTGCAAGAGTTCTTGCAAGTAATGTTTTTCCACATCCTGTAGGACCTAAAAGTAATATGTTACTTTTTTGTATTTCCACATCATCATCTTTACTAGTAGCTTCTTCATGTGCTATTCTTTTATAGTGGTTATATACAGCTACTGATAAAGTTTTTTTTGCGTCTTCTTGCCCTATTACATAATCATCTAGTACTTTCTTTATTTCTTTTGGGCTTGGAATATCATTTAATTCATTTAATGTATATCCTGCTTTATCATCATCATATAATTCTGACTCTATTATACTATTGCAAAGTTCCACACATTCATCACATATATATACACCTGGACCTGCAACTATTTTTCTTACATTTTCTTGTGCTTTACCACAAAATGAACATCTTACACTTTTTGGTACATCATTTTTTGCCATCTTTTCCATTCCTTCCTAAAATCTTTCTTATATGCTTTTTATATTATATTAAATTTGATAAATTTTATACACTATTTTTTTATCGTATATGAACCTTTTAGTTTCGCAATATAAAGTAAAAATAAATATTATTTTCTTTTATCCATAATTCCATCTATCAATCCATAATTTAAAGCTTCTTGTGCTGTCATATAGTTATCTCTTTCTGTATCTTTTTGAATTGTTTCTACAGATTGACCTGTTCTTTCACTTAAAAATTTGTTTAATTTTTCTCTTGTCTTAACTAAATGGTCTGCATGTATTTTTATTTCTGTAGCTTGACCTGAAAGTCCTCCCCCACCGATTAATGGTTGATGAATTAAGATTTCTGCATTTGGTGTTGCAAATCTTTTTCCTTTTTCTCCAGCACATAATAATGCTGCTCCCATACTTGCTGCCATTCCTATACAAATTGTTGATACTGGACATTTTATATAATTCATTGTATCTATTATTCCCATTCCATCAGTAATTGAACCTCCTGGTGAGTTAATATATAAATTGATATCTTTATCTGGATCTTCTGATTCTAAGAATAATAATTGTGCAATTATTAAACTTGATGTTGTTGGGTTTACATCTTCTCCTAAAAATATAATTCTATCTTTTAATAATCTTGAAAAGATATCATATGATCTTTCTCCTTTACTTGTTTGTTCTATAACATATGGTACTAAACTATTTTTTTCTAACATAATTAATTTCCTCCTTAACTTTTTTATAACTAGATACATTATTCATTTATAATATCTAATTAATACTGTATAATTATATTTTTTTACATTCATAGTTAATATATTCTACCTTGTTGTAATTGTCAAAAAAGCTGGGGTTAAAACTTTACTATTTATTCAACATCCCAACTTCTTTATATTTTGTTTATTTTATTTTTGCATTTTCTACTAAAAATTCTAATGCTTTTTCTGATTCTAATCCTTTTTTAATATAATTTATTACATTTTCATTTTTCATAAATTCTTCGTCATTTTCTTTACCATAATTTTTAGCCATTTCTTTCATTTTTTCTTCTACATCAACATCTGCAACTTCTATCTTTTCTGCTTTTATTACTGCTTCTAATGCTAAACGAGATTTTATTGCTTCTATTGCTTCTGGTTCATATTCTTTTTGCATATCTTCTTTTGTTTTTCCCATTATTTGAAGATATTGGTCTAGCTTTAATCCTTGATATGCTAATCTTTGTTCCATATCTTTTAACATATTTTCTGTTTCTGTTTCAATCATTCCTGATGGGATTTCAACTTTCATATTTTCACATACAGCTTTTATAACTGCATCTTGTGTTTCATATTTTGCTCTTTCATCATTTTGTTTTTGTTGTTTTTCTTTAATACTTGCTTTTAATTCTTTTAATGTATCAAATTCACTAACATCTTTTGCAAATTCATCGTCTAATTCTGGTAACTCTTTTTTCTTAATCTCATTTACTTTTACTTTAAATGTAGCATCTTTTCCAGCTAAATCTTTTGAAAAATACTCATCTGGAAATTTTACATTTATATCTTTTTCTTCATCAATTTTCATTCCAATAACTTGGTCTTCAAATCCTGGTATAAATGTATTACTTCCTATTTCTAAATCATGACCTTCAGCTTTACCGCCATCAAAAGCAACTCCATCAACAAAACCTTCAAAATCAATATTTGCAATATCTCCCTTTTCAACAGGTCTATCATCTACTGATACTAATCTTGAATTATGTTCTTGCATATGTCCTAATTCGTGGTCAATATCTTCGTCTGTTACTTTATATTCTATTTTTTTAATTTCTACTCCTTTATATTTTCCTAATTCTGCTTCTGGCTTAGTTTGGAAAACAGCTGTAAATATTAAATCTTGTCCTTTTCCTATTTGTGTAACTTCTATATCAGGTCTACTTACAACTTCTAATTTATTTTCTTCTACTGCTTTTTCTAATTCTTCTGGTACTACTTCATTAAAAGCATCTTCATAGAATATTTCTTTTCCATAATATTTTTCTACAATATTCATTGGTGCTTTTCCTTTTCTAAATCCTGGTATATTAAAATATTTTGCACTTTTAAAATATACTTTCTTTATTGCTTCATCAAATTTTGAAGCCTCTATTGTTACATTTAATTTTACTTCATTTGCATTTTCTGTTTTTTCTACTTTACATTCCATTTTATTCAATCCTTTCTTTATTCATATAAGCCTAATTATTATACCACATTTTTCCTATTTTGCAAGGATTTTTAAATATTTTTTGAAAAATACTTGTTTTTTTCACACTTTTGTGTTAAACTTGTTACTAGTCAGTTTATTTTAAAATTAGGAGGTGCAATTAAGAATGGCTAAATGTGCAATATGTGAAAAATCAATTAATCATGGAAACAAACTTAGTATTACACGTTCTCATATCAGTAAGAGAACTTCACGTACATGGAAACCAAATTTAAGAAGTGTTAAAGTTATAGAAAATGGTGAAGCAAAAAGAATTCATGTATGTGCTAAATGTTTAAAAAATGGAAAAGTAAAAAGAGCATAGGCTCTTTTTTTGATTTAACTTTTATCTTTTATTCCAAAAATTAGTTTTACAAATCCTCTCAAAAACTTCGGAACTTTTTTTACAACTATTGTCATCTATGTATCCCTCCTTTTAGATTAGCACGCTAACCACATTAATCCAACACATACTACTGTTAGACCTATTATAAAAAGCCAACCAGTTATAGGAAGTAATAAAACTAATAAAATACCTACTCCAAGACCTATAAGACAAATAGCTAAAGTCTTTTTAAATAATCTTAACATCTTTATTACCTCCATTCCATTTGTATATTATATTCTTTTTCACACATTATGTTACATCTTTAGCAACTAAGCAACTCTTAATAAACTTTTTCATATACATCTAAAAATGTTACTACTACGAAAACATAAATTATATGTTTTCTTTTATAGTAGTGCCCTATGGAACATGCATGTCTGTAAATTGTAACTAAAAAAGTTCACATCGAAAAAAATTCTTTTTTATTTCTTGACAATACATTTCTTTACTGATATAATTTATGTAACCTTTAGGTTGTATAATAAATAATATTCAAGAGGAGGAGTATATATGGCAACATTAAAGTATTCAACAGAAGGTGTAAAATCATTAGAACGGGAGCTTGACTCATTAAAAACATCTCTACGCAAATTACAAATTTACAAGAACAAGCTTGCTACAGAAAATGGAGATGTTTGGCATGATAATAATGATTTTGAACAATGTGAAATCGAAGAACGACGATTATCTAAGTCTATTGCTGATTTAGAAGAAAAAATTAAAAACATTGAAATTATTTCTTCTTCTTCACCATCTAAAAACACTGTCAATTACGGTGCAATTGTTAAAGTTAAAATTTCTGGTGACGATGAAGAACTAGATGATGATGATGTAATAACGCTTTTGTTTTCCGATTCTGATCAAAAAGTAGAATATCAAAAAACAAATGCCAATACTCCTATTGGTAAAGTGATTTTTGGTGAATCTATAGGATTTATTGGAAATTATACTGTTAATAATAAAGGAGTGGTTACAACCTTTACTGTTGAAATTTTAGATGTTCAGTATCCCGAATCCTAGCTGAATATTTAAAGCCAGAATTTAGGTTTGAAACAAAGGGACTGTGGTTTTACTTAAACCCACAGCCCTTTTGTTTCTTTTTGAAATTTTATTCTCACATTTACTTCTTTACAATTTCTGCAATCATATAATTGCCCTGAACATTTCTAAAATTCTCAAATGTTACGAAAGCTTTATCTTTATAAACTGAAGTAATTATTTCTTTGAATTGTTTATATGATAAATACTGTTCTCCCACATCTTTTAAAAATCCTCTATACCAGTACTTATTTAAAATATATGGTAATCCTCCTGTAATTTGAGGATTTTCTATTTCATATATTACAATTTTCTTTCCAATACGTAGTAAACTTTCTAATAAATTTTTTAGATTTTCATAATTCGGAATATGATGCAATGTATTACTACAGTATACAAAATCAAATACGTTGTTTTTGAATGGAAATGTAATGGCATTATGGTTTGTAAAGATAATCTTATCTTTTGGTGGAATAAACTCTATCTGGCTCCAAGAAATATCATTTGCTACAATATATTCTATATCACTATCTTCATTTAAAAAAGAAAATAATATTGAATTATCACCGCATGAAATATCAATTAACCTTTTACTTTTATCTATTTTTTGCCTCATAAGTTTCTGAAGTTGCACTTTTTTCTTTAATTTTGGCGTTAATATAAAACGTTTTACAAATTCATTATGAAATTTATACCGTGTTTTATATTTTTGATTTGTCTCAATTTCTTCGTCCTGAAATTCAC
This sequence comes from uncultured Clostridia bacterium, assembly GCA_944386785.1. Lineage (GTDB taxonomy): Bacteria > Bacillota > Clostridia > TANB77 > CAG-508 > CAG-269. Next base: position 6,133 of record CALXCM010000044.1, read on the forward strand.
CATTGTTTTGTTTTAAGATTTCTTCAAGTCTATTTGAGTAAATTTTCAAGACCTTTTTGTTAGCAAAAACATTCACTTTTGTTATAATATCTTCATTAACTGGATAATATCTTTTTTGAATCATCTTATTTGTATTATGATTATTCCTTGCTAACATAATAACTCCAGTATGTTTAAGTTTTTCTTTATCACATTTAAAAATATTATCAACAAATACCAATGGTTCTACATCACTAATAGACATATTTTTGTCTATATTATAAATAATTCTCTTTACCGCTACCATAATTGTTTCATCATCAAATATTTCTCCTCCTGGCAAACAAAATTCATCTACACCTGATTCTTTAAAATACACCTTTCCTTCATTATCATACAAAACTAATAAAACAAAGTTCTTTTTTGTTTTACAATATTTAAAAAACTCTCTACTAACAATACTCTCTTCTCTTATTGTCTCTATTTGATATATTTCTTTATATATCTTTAATTCTCTTGTTGCATTCAAATCCATATTAGGTTTTTGAATTTTAATTTTGTTCATTTGATTGTTCCGTTTCAATTGAATCAATTTCATATCTCCTTTCTGCACAATTTATACAATATATTATACTCTAATTTTTTACATAATGTCAACTTTAAATAATTTTATTTTTTTGTAACCATTTGAAAAATTTGGGATAATCACCTTTAAATTGTGTCTCATCTTCTTGTATTAATTTGTTAATTTCATCTTTTGTCATATAATAGATCGCTTGTATTCCTTCTTTGTCATAGTTTAATTCTTTATCATAGACTAACTTATACATTTTAGAAAAAGCACTTGTATTAAGATCATTTGGTTTAAAATATCCTATTTCTTCTAATTCAACATTTGTTATTCCTAATTCTTCTTCTAGTTCTCTATAAGCCGCATGTTCATAAGTTTCTCCTGACGATACGTGTCCGCCAACTGAACAATCATAGCAATTAGGAAAAACTCTTCTATTATTACTTCTTTTAGGAACAATAATTTTATTATCACTTGTAAATATCATAATATTGATAACTCTAAAATTTCTCCATCCATTTTTATAAATAATATCTCTTTCTTCTTTTCCTATTACTTCATCATTTTCATTAACCAAATCTAAATATTCCATTTTATATCTGTATATTTTTAAATATACTTTTCCTCCTTCTCTTTATATTTTTCTTTAATAAATCCCATCATTTTTCCTTTAAGTTCTTCTACACTCATTTCTGAACTATCTATAAATATACTATCTTTGGCACGTTTTAATGCTCCATCTTTTCTTTTTATTGCATCTTCATCCCACTTATACATACTTTTTAAAACATTAATTAACTCCAAATTTTCTCCTAGTTGCGCTAACTCCTGTTGCTTTCTCTTAGCTCTTACTATTGGATTAGCTGTTAAGAAAAACTTCACGTCTGCATTTGGAAATACTGTTGTTCCTGTATCTCTTCCTTCGACAACTACATTAGAATAACTTGACATCCTTCTTTGCTCTTGTAATAATTTATGTCTAACTTCACTGAGTGATGCAACATCACTACAATAATCTGTTACATTTTTTGTTCTAATCAGCTCTGTTACATCTTTTCCATTCATTATTACTCTTTGCCTTTTTTGTCCTTTTACAAAATAAATATTTATTCTTTCTAATATTTTTCTTATCTGTTCAGAATTACTTAAGCTAACTTTATTGTTTAATAGTTCTAATGTAACACATCTATACATTGCACCTGTTTGTATATATACAAATCCGAGTTCTTTGGCAATGATGTTAGCAATAGTAGACTTTCCTGAACTTGTAGGTCCATCAATTGCTACAATAAATGACATTCTTATCTCCTTCTATTTCATTATGTAATTATTTTAGCACACTATTTTTTCCTTTTCAATATTTTCTCAAAATTTATCAGGAAAATTGTTACTAGATAATGGTTTAGCAAATAATAATACCTTGATTATAATTGACTTTTTTCCACTTTTTCTTTAGAATATACTTAAAAAAATAATAAATTGGAGGATCTATATGTATAAAAAAGATGCACTAAAAATTGTTGAAGAGTTAAAAAAAAGATATCCAGATGCTACTTGTAGTTTAGA
>CALXCM010000045.1 GCA_944386785.1 uncultured Clostridia bacterium
AATTTAAATTCTGCATTTGTTAAAATATCAAATGTATTTTCTGGTGCTGAAAATATTTCTGAATAGTTTGCAAGTAAATTTTCTTCTTCCTTACTTAAAGTATGTTTTTTCTCTTCTAAAATATCTAAAATATCTCTTCTATACCCTTTAAATCTTTCTTCTTTTATAAATTCTTTTATTTTTTCTTCATCGCCATATGTTATTTCTGGTGTAATATATGAAGTTTTTGTATTAAATATTGTTCCTAAAGATTCTACTTCTTTAAATAATTTTATTCCTTCTTGGTCTGCCATGTTTAGATGATATTTAAGCATTCCATAACTATATATTTTCTCAAATTGTTCTAAGGCTTTTTCGTCTAAGCTATATAAGTTATATAAATTGTCTGAAGAGTCACATATCTTTCCTTTATAACTTTCAATTTTATCTAGGTTTTCTAGTAATTCTTTTTTAGTTTTTTCAAATTCTTCTTTATTTTCAAATATATCTTTTAAGTTCCAATTCATTTTATTTTCTCCTTTCACTTTTCATATTTTATCACAACTTTATTTTACAAGCAATAAAAAGGATAGCATGTTTTTACATACTATCCAAAATCGTTTATTAAAGTAATATTGGGCTAATTTGCTTTCCTTCTAATGCAAATTCTAATGTTTTAATTATATATTCTGGATCAAACACTATAGAACGAGGTTTAGTTATTGGATTATCTTGCCTAAATGGAACAAAGAAATAATTGTTTCTATTTAATAGTTTTCCAATATTTTCAGCATTTCCACTTAACCCATTATTTGTAGAAGGAGCAATTACTAGTGGATTTCCATTTCTTAAATGTGATTTAGCAGCCATTAAAGCTGGTGTATCTATAATATCACAGGCAAGTTTTGACATTGTATTTCCGAGAACATGGAGCAATTATCATTATGTCTGTTAAATTTTTAGGGCCTATTGGCTCTGCACCTTGGATTGTGTGTATAATTTCTTTGCCTGTTATTTCTTCTATTTCTGAAATAAAATCTTTTGCTTTTCCAAATTTAGTATCTAAATTATAGCTATTGTATGACATAATTGGAATTACATTTGCTTCTTTATTTACTACTAATTCTTTTATTTTTGGAATAGTTTTACTAAATGTACAAAAAGAACCTGTTAAAACAAATCCTATATTTTTTCCTTTTAATTTCACAAAAATTCCTCCTCTCATATCTCTTTATATATCTTATGAAAGGAGGATAATTTTCGACATTATTCTATATAAAATTACTATTGCCAAAATAAAATTGGGTATCCATTATTTATATTATTTGTATCTTCTTTCCAAATATCTACCATTTCACCATTCCATTCTACTTTCTCATTTCCTGTTGATACTACTTCTAATACTGATGGCATCTCTGATTCTTCTAATGGCATTGCTTGGCCTTCTAAGTCTTTTCCTCCTGCTCCGCCTTCTGCTGTGCCTTTTAGGTAATAGCAATTATTGCATATTTGATCATCGTCTCCTAGTATTCCTCCTATATGATATGCGTTTGCTTCTTGAAGATTAGCAAAATTGTATGAGTTCTCAATTAAATAGTTCTCAAAAGTTCCTCCACATATTCCTCCTATGTAATATGAGTTACTGTCATCTTCTACGGTTTTTATTTTTCCTAGATTAACACAATTTGATATATTAGGAAAACCACCAGCAATTCCTCCTGCAAAGTATGCTTTGCCTTCTATTTCTAAAACTCCTGAATTATAAGAATTTTTTATATAACCACCCTGAGCATCTCCAATTATACCACCGACTACATAGTCCGAACTACTTCCTGAACTTAAATATTTAATATCGCCTAAGTTATAACTATTTCTAACATTAACTGTTCGTGCTGCAATACCACCTATCATATGTTCTCCTGTTATTTTTGCTTCATTACAACAATACATTATCTGTGGAATATTACTTATAGGATTTGCGAGAATTCCTGCAACAGTTTTATTTCCAACTATATCTCCAGAAAGCTTTAGTTTTTCTATCTTACAACCTGAACAAATTCCAAACAAAGCAACATTATCTTCTCTTGGTCTATTAATATGAATATTTTTAATTTCTTTTCCATTTCCATCAAAATCTCCGTAAAAAGAATGGCTATCGCTTCCTATCGGGTTAAATCCTGTTCCATCTTCTTTTGTTAAAAATGTTAATATTTCTTCTCCATTTGCATCTTCTTTAATTATTCTTGTTTCTTTTTCTGATACTTTTGTTTTAGGATTATTGTATGATAATGGAGATTTAAAATCTAATGTTTTTACAAGTTTTACATATTTGCCGTTATAGATACTTCCTTCATTTACACTATTTGAAAATGCAACTAAATCTTCTATACTTTCTATTAAGTATGGGTCTTCTTCTGTTCCTGAGCCTGCTAGTTCCCATGGTGTTTCATCTTTTGATATTTCTACATCTTCTATAGTCACATCTCCTGAGTCTAAATCTATTTTAAAGGTGTATTCTGGATATACTATATATATTTCTTCCTCTGTATCATATATTTCTTTTCCATCTGGCAAAGTTTCTAGTTTTGGCATTAATACTTCTTTATCTACTTTTCCATCTTTTCCAATTGATTGTATTACCATTACATCAATTTGTTCTCTTATTTGTTCTCTTTCTGTATTTGTTTTTGCTGTTTGTGCTTGTCCTATAAGTCCGTTGTTTCCTGTTATTGCTCCTATTGTTATTCCTGCTAAAATTAGTAATACTATTATTGTAATTACTAATGCTAGTATTGTTATCCCTTTTTGACTTTTTAGATTTTTTAAAATCTTAAACTTATTTTTCAAGTTAATTCCCCTCTCTTTTGTAATATTATTTCTTCTTAATTTAAAAATATTCCATTCGTATCGTGAGTGATATTTTTTATTTATTTTATATATATAATTCAAATTTGTCAATGAATAAAAGATTACAATTTTTTTACAAATTTCATTTTCGTATCGTCAGTGGATACCACTTATTTAATATTTCTTATAAAATTTAAGAATAAGATTAATTTTAAGGAGAATAAAAATGTATCAAAGTAGTAAATATAATAATAAATTAAATGTTACAGGTAGGAAAATAAAAGAATTAAGAATAAAAAATCATTTATCACTTTCTAATTTATCAATAAAGTTTGCTTTGTTAGGAATTGACATATCTAAGCCTTCTCTTCATAAGCTAGAAAATGGAAATAGAGTAATTAAAGATTATGAATTATATGGGTTATCTTATGTATTTAATATTCCTTTAAGTGATTTATTAAGTGATTTTGAAAAGGAGATAAATAAAAATAATGTAGGATAAATAAAAAAGCATCAACTATTAATTTAATTGATGTTTTTTTGCTTTTCTAATAATTTTTCTAAAATATATGCTACCCCATCTTCATTGTTTGTTTTTGTTACAATATCAGCTTTTTGCTTTACATATTTATTTGCGTTTCCCATTACAACAGATAGTCCTACTTTTTGAAACATTGATATATCATTAAAGTCATCTCCTATTGCAATAGTTTCTTTTGGGTCTATGTTATAGTACTTACAAAATTTTTCTACTCCTAAACCTTTTGATGTTTTAATATCTGCTATGTCATAATATGTTGTTTCTAGTGGTTTGAAATCAGGATTTGTTAATGCTTTTGATTGATTTTTAATTTCAATTCCTTCTATTTCCTCAATTTCAGTTTTTAAAGATTTAATTTTTTCAAAATTAAAATCTTGAATTAAACATTGCATTATATCATGCTTTTCAATAAAGTCATCTATTGGTTCTGTAAGTAATACATCATCTATTGAAGATGCACTATCTTTTCTTGTTATTACTCTTTTATTTTCTAAATTCATAATAAATTTACAATCATTTTTAATTGCTATATCATATATTTTTTTACATGCTTCTTTTTTCATTGGATTTAAAAATACTACTTTATTTTCTTTATAATCATATACTTCTGCTCCATTTGATGCAATTATATATGGGCTTGCATTTGCTTCAATGCTTATTTCTTCTGCACTGTGTTTTGGTCTTCCAGAACAAATTACAATTAAAATATTGTTTTCTACACATTTTTTTATTGCTTCTTTTGTTCTTAAACTTGTTTTTCTTTCATCATTTCTTAATGTTCCATCTATATCTATAAATACTGCTTTATACATAAAAGTTCCTTTCTTTTTAAAGTTGTTTTGTTGTTTTTACTAAACTATATTTCATATCTTCTTTTGGATATTGACTAGGTTTTAGCCCTACTCTTTTTTTCATATAATCAAGCATTAATACAACTAGTATTGTACTAATACATCCAATTATTATAAATGTGTTTGCAGTTGTTGTAATTTGTAAAAGCAAACTGCTAAGTAATGTAACTATTGCTGTAAATAGATTTGCCATTAAATTTTTTAAAGCAACAATTTTTGGTCTTATTTTTCTATTTGTAAAGTTATTTAAATATCTTCCCATAAGTGCTTGATATGGTCCTTTTATTGCATATTGGATTAGGTATAGTAAAAATATTAGTATAAATGAAGATTTTGATAATGGATCTCCTCCAATAAATCCAATAATTATACATGAAATTGTAAGTGGAAGTGACAAAAATGCAAGTGTTTTATTTTTAAAGGTACTTTGCACTTTATTTGTCATTCTAGAAGAAATTGCTGCAATAAATTGAAGTACAGCAAATGCAATTCCAAAATATTGTTCAGGAACCATCATTTCACTTAACATACTACTTCTTAAATTAACAATTCCAAGTATTATTCCCATAAGTATTGCATTAAATAAAATAAGTGACTTCATTCTCTTAGAACTTAAGAAAAACCTAAAAGATTCTTTTAATTGTTCTTTATATTCTTTAAAAGTAGTAGATTTTACTTTTTCTTCTGGAAGATTAATATTTCTAAATTTAAATGATATTACAGTTGATGCTACACAACATAAAAAGCAGAAAACCATAGGAATATATCCGGTTTATTACAAATGTATAACCTGCAATAACTGATGCTGCTGCATCAAATAAATAAAAATATGAGCTAGATTTTCCGATCTATTACAGAAAATACTTTTCCTCTTCTTTTTCCTACTGGTAATGAGTCATATAAAATATTTGTCTCACAAATTTGTTTTATAGAATACCCCAATGCATACATGAATTGGATAATTAAAAGCTCATAAAAACTTTGCATAAATATTATTGATAATATACTTAATGAATAAATTATATTCCCAATAATTAAACAATTCTTTTTTCCTATTTTATCGACGATTCTTGTTATTGGAATTTGCCAAAAAGTATTAGATAATGTATATACTGCATCAGACAGTAATACTTGTGATGGGCTTAATCCTTTTACTTGTGTTAAAAATAAAAAGATAATTGGAAAATAGAACAGCAAATCCCAAGATACTGTTTTATAAATTGGGAAAATTCTTACATTTTTCTTCCTTTTCTCAATTATTTTAATCTTGTTTTCCATTGTTTTCTCCTTGCCTTATCTTTTGCTATATTTAGATAATAACAAAAGTTTTTATTTGTTTCAAGTATTTTTGTTATATTATTATAATTTTTTGTACAAAATAATAAATGAAATTTTAAATTGGAGAATTATATAAATGAATCAAATATTAGAAACTATGCAGTCTAAAACAAAATTCAAAAAAGTTTATAAAATTCAATTAATAATTTCTGTAGTTATTTTAATTTTTTTAGTTATTTTTTGCACTTACTATATAATTTCATTAAACTCTAAAGAAAACCTCTCTAATTCGATTTTAAGCAGTTACAGTATATATAGATTGTATAGTAATTTAGATAATAGTAAAAATCTTAATGATAATAATATATTTGGTATTATTAAAATTCCCAAAATTAATATTGAATATTCTGTGTTTTCTAATTTAACAGAAGATCAACTTAAAATTTCTCCTTGTAAGTTTTTTGGAGAAAACCTTGAAACAAATGGAAACATTTGTATTGCAGGACATAATTATGATAATTCTTTATTTTTTAGTAATATTAAATTATTAGAACAAAATGATGAAATTTTTATCTATGATAATTTTGATAATAAATATATTTATAAGGTATTTGCAAATTATGAGGTTGAACAAAATGATCTTTCCCCTATTTTTAATTATGAAAAAAATACTAAAGAACTTACTTTAATTACATGTAACAATTTAAATGGAAAAAGAATAGTTATAAAAGCAAAAAGGCTATAACTTTATGTTATAACCTTTGTATTTTTATATTATTTACAATTTACTTATATATTTTTATATTCATTTATTTTTCTATATGCATATACTGCTGAAATTCCAAATACAACTATTAGTGCAGCTACTGGTACTACATCTCCTATACCTGTTTTTGGTAAAGCTGTATTATTGTAGATGCTTGAATTGTTTGTATTTGTATTTCTGTTTCTATTTGTGTTAACATTAGTATTATTAGTATTAGTGTTTGTATTTGCTGTATTTGTATTAGTATTTCCTGTGTTAGTATTTGTGTTTGCTGTATTTGAATTATCTAATGTTAACTCATTATATAAATCAACTTCATTTGCTGCATTAACTGTTGTTGCAAACAACATAACCATTAAACTAATTAATAAAATTGAAACTACTTTAATTAAATTTGATTTTTTCATATTCATTCTCCTTACTCTCTTACATATTTTTTATTAGTATTCTACAAACAACTATAATTATACTATAAAATAGAATATAATTCAAGTTTTTAAGTAAAATGCTAAAGTAATATATACTCTTTCGTACTTCAATTAATATTTTATACTTAAAAATTTATTTCGTCAATAGATTTTTAATAGTTTTTATGTTACATTTTTGTTACAAAATTGTATCAATTATATTTTTAAACATTAAATTTGAATAATACAATATCTCCATCTTGCATAATATAATCTTTTCCTTCTTGGCGAACAAGCCCTCTTTCTCTTGCATTTACCATACTGCCCTCTCTTATTAAGTCAGAATAAGAAACAACTTCTGCTTTTATAAATCCTCTTTCTATATCTGAATGTATTTTTCCTGCAGCTTGTGGCGCTTTTGTTCCTTTTTTTATTGTCCATGCTCTTACTTCTGGCTCTCCTGCTGTTAAAAATGACATTAATCCTAATAAATCATAAGATTTTTTAATTACTTTGTCTAATCCTGACTCTTCTAATCCTAATGCTTCTAACATTTCTTTTTTATCGTCATCTTCTAAACCAGACAATTCTTCTTCTATTTTTACACATAAAGGGATTACTTCTGCTTTTTCTTTTTTGGCATATTCTTTTACTTTTAAAACCATTTCATCATTTTCAGCATTTTCTAATTGGTCTTCAGAAACATTTGCTATATATAAAATTGGTTTTGTCGTAAGTAAAAACATATCTTTTACTAGGACCTTTTCATCTTCATTAAAGTCTAATGCTCTTGCAGAAATTCCTTTTTCTAAATTTTCTTTTATTTTTTCTAATAAATCTATTTCTTCTTGATATTTTTTATCTGCTTTTAAATTTTTCCTTGCTTTATCTAATCTTTTATTTACAGTTTCAATATCTGCAAAAATTAATTCTAGATTTATAGTTTCTATATCACGAATAGGATCAATACTTCCATCAACATGAACAATATTGCTATTTTCAAAACATCTTACTACTTCTACTATTGCATCAGTCTCACGAATATGTGATAAAAATTTATTACCAAGACCTTCTCCTTTGCTTGCACCTTTTACTAACCCTGCAATATCGACAAACTCAATTACAGCATGAGTTACTTTTTCTGGATTATACATTTTTGCTAAAACATCTAATCTTTCATCTGGTACTGGAACTACTCCAACATTTGGCTCTATTGTACAAAATGGATAGTTTGCACATTCTGCACCAGCTTTTGTAATACTATTAAAAAGTGTACTTTTTCCCACATTTGGAAGTCCTACAATTCCTAATTTCATTTTTTCTCTCCTTTCAATGTCCAAAACTTTTATTCTTTTTCTTTAATTTCTTTTAATAATTTATTTTCAAATTCTTCAATTTGCATTGTTCCAATATCTCCATCTTTTCTAGAACGAACAGCAACAATATTTCCTTCTTGTTCTTTTTTACCAATAACTA
>CALXCM010000046.1 GCA_944386785.1 uncultured Clostridia bacterium
TAGATATTGGAGCAAAAGGTGAATCTATGGCAATGGTAACAGCATGTGCGTCTGGAACACATTGTATAGGAGAAAGTTTTAGAATGATAAAACATGGATATCAAGATGTTGTTTTAGCAGGAGGAACAGAAGCAGGAATAACACCACTTGGAATTGCTGGATTTACAAATATTAAAGCATTATCAAGATCTGAAGACAAACTAAGAGCTAGTATTCCATTTGACAAAGAAAGAAACGGATTTGTTATGGGAGAAGGAGCAGGAGTAGTTGTATTAGAAGAATATGAACATGCTAAAAAAAGAGGAGCAAAAATATATGCAGAAATCGTAGGATATGGAGCAACATCAGATGCATATCATATCACATCACCAGCACCAGGAGGAGAAGGTGGAGCAAGAGCAATGAAAATTGCAATGCAAGAAGGAAATGTAAAACCAGAAGAAATTACATATATTAATGCACATGGTACATCAACACATTTAAATGATGCTTGCGAAACTCAAGCTATAAAAACAGCTTTAGGAGAAGCTTCAAAAAATGTAATGGTAAGTTCAACAAAAGGAAATACAGGACATTTACTAGGAGCTGCAGGAGGAATAGAAGCAATTGTATGTGCCAAAGCAATAGAAGAAGGATTTGTTCCAGCAACTATTGGATATAAAGTGCCAGATGAAGAATGTGACTTAGATATAGTTCCAAATGAAGGAAGAAAACATGAAGTAAAATATGCAATGTCAAACTCTCTAGGATTTGGAGGACACAATAGTACAATCTTACTTAAGAAAATAGAAGAATAAGTAAAAACTAAAAATCGAAAGGAAGAGTAAAGATGGATTATAAAGAAATTAAAAAATTAATTGATGATATGGGAGAATCAAAAATTGATGAATTAGAAATAGAATTTCCAGAAGGTATAAAAATTAGCATGAAGAAAAATACAAAAAAAGAAGTAGTAATTGCAAAAGAAGAAATACCAACATCAGTAATAGAAGCATCAGCACCTATGACAGTACCAGTAGTAACTAAAAAACAAGAAAACTCTTTAGTAAATGTAGAAAATGCAGAAAATAAAGTAGAAGAAAACTTTAAAATAATAAAATCACCAATGGTAGGAACATTTTATGCAAGCTCATCACCAGACAAAGACCCTTATGTAAAAGTAGGAGACAAAGTAAAAAAAGGTCAAGTAGTATGCATAGTAGAAGCAATGAAACTAATGAATGAAATAGAATCAGAATTTGATGGAGAAATAGTAGAAATTTGTGTAAATAATCAAGATATGGTAGAATACGGAACACCATTATTTAAAGTAAGATAGGAAAAAGAGGTGCAAAAAATGAAATTAGATAAAGAAGGAATAAAAAATATAATTCCTCAAAGAGAACCATTTTTAATGATTGATGAAGTAGAAGACTTTGTACCAGGAGAAAGTGCTATAGCATATAAACATGTAGAAGAAAGTGAATACTATTTTAAAGGACACTTCCCTGGAAATCCAATAATGCCAGGAGTACTTATTGTAGAATCTTTAGCACAAACAGGAGCAGTAGCAATACTTTCTATGGAAGAAAACAAAGGAAGAAATGCTCTATTTGGAGGAATAGACAAACTAAGATTTAAAAAACAAGTAGTTCCAGGAGATACATTAAAACTAGAAGTAAAAATAATAAAGAAAAAAGGACCAATAGGAATAGGAGAAGCAATTGCAACAGTAGACGGAAAAGTCGCAGCAAAAGGAGAATTAACATTTGCAATAGTTTGAGAAAAAAGGGGACAGTCCCCGAATCTCTCATTTTTGTCGAATTTTGTCAGATGAGACAAATGGGGACGGAGCGTTTTTGTCTCAAATAAAAAAGGACATTGGAAGGAGAAAAAAATGTTAAAAAAGGTATTAATAGCTAATCGTGGAGAAATAGCTGTAAGAATAATTAGAGCATGTCGTGAAATGGGTATTAGAACAGTTGCTATATATTCAGAAATAGATAAAAATGCATTACATACAAAACTTGCAGATGAAGCTGTTTGTATAGGACCTGCTCCATCTAATAAAAGTTATTTAAATATGAAAGCAATATTAGAAGCAGCATGTCTAACAGGAGCTGATAGTATTCACCCAGGATTTGGATTTTTATCAGAAAATAGTAACTTTGCTAAAATTTGCGAAGAAATGGGAATTAAATTTATAGGACCAAACTATAAACTAATAGAATTATTAGGAAATAAATCAAAAGCAAAAGAAACTATGAAAAGAGCAGGAGTTCCAGTTGTTCCTGGTTCTGATGGATTAATCTATTCAAAAGAACAAGCAGTAAATTTAGCAGAAAAAATTAAATATCCAGTAATGCTTAAAGCAACAGCCGGTGGCAGTAGAAAAAAAAAAAAAGAAGTAAAAAATAAAGAAGAATTAGAAAAAGAATATGATTTAGTAAAACAAGAAGCAAAAATTTCTTTTAATGATGATAGTATATATCTAGAAAAATTTGTAGAAAATCCAAGACATGTTGAAATACAAGTTCTAGGAGATGAACACGGAAATGCTGTACATCTAGGAGAAAGAGATTGTTCAATTCAAAGAAGAAATCAAAAAGTCCTAGAAGAAACGCCATCAAGCATTTTAGATGAAAAAACAAGAAAAAAGATGGGTGAAGTTGCAGTAAAAGCTGTAAAAGAAATAGGATATACTAATGCTGGAACAATTGAATTTTTAGTAGATAAAAATAAAGATTTCTATTTTATGGAAATGAATACAAGAGTTCAAGTAGAACACCCAGTAACAGAAATGGTAACAGGAATAGATATTATAAAAGAACAAATAAAAATAGCAAGTGGAGAAAAACTTTCTTTTGAACAAAAAGACATAGTATTTACTGGACATAGTATGGAAGCTAGAATAAATGCAGAAAATCCAGATAAAAACTTTATGCCATGTCCTGGTACAATTACAGAATTACATTTACCAGGTGGAAATGGAGTTCGTGTAGATACTGCAATTTATACAGGATACACAATTCCACCTACATATGACTCAATGATAGCAAAAATAATAGTACATGGAAAAGATAGAAATGAATCAATTGCAAAACTAAAAAGTGCTATTTCTGAACTTGTAGTAGATGGAATTACAACAAATACGGATTTTATATTAAAAATATTAGATGATGAAGATTTTAAGAAAAATAATTATGATACATCATTTATAGCAAAAAAGTTTAAATAAAATTGATAATTTAACCTCAAATTATTAGATAAAAATTTAATAATTTGAGGTTGTTTTTATTAAAAGAAAAATAAAAAGACAAAAAATAACAAAAAAAGATAAAAAATTTCAAAAAACCATTTACAATTAATAAAAATTTGTATAAAATAAATGAAAATGAGAGAAAACAAAAGAAAATCTAGAAAGAAGGGGAACTATTTCAATGAAAATATTGATGTTAACATGGGAATACCCACCAAGAGTAGTAGGAGGAATAGCAAGAGTAGTACATGACTTATCAAAAACATTGTTAAAAGATGGACATGATGTAACAGTAATTACATATAGAGATGGAGATGTACCATATTTTGAAGATGATAAAGGTGTAAAAGTATATAGAGTTGATAATTATATGATTAACCCAAATAATTTCATAGATTGGATTATGCAATTAAACTTTAATATGATTGCAAAAGCAAATGAAATTATGCTAAAAGAAGGTAATTTTGATGTAATTCATGCTCATGACTGGCTTGTTGCTTATGCTGCAAAAACACTTAAAAATTCATATAATATTCCAATAGTTGCAACAATACATGCAACAGAAGCTGGAAGAAATAGCGGAATTCATGATGAAACACAAAGATATATAAATGACACAGAATGGATGTTAACATATGAAGCTTCAGAAGTTATAGTAAATAGCAATTATATGAAAAGTGAACTACAAAGACTATTTGGTTTACCTTATGAAAAAATAAATGTTGTACCAAATGGTGTAAACTTGAACCTATTTAATGGTGTAGAAAGAGACTATAACTTTAGAAGAAAATATGCAATGGATAATGAAAAAATTATTTTATTTATGGGTAGACTTGTTTATGAAAAAGGAGTTCAGCACTTAATATCTGCAATGCCCAAAATATTAAATGGATATAATGATGCAAAACTAATAATTTGTGGAAAAGGTGGAATGCTTGATGAATTAAAATCTATAGCAAATAACTTAGGACTTGGAAACAAAGTATATTTTGCAGGATATATGAATGGAAAAGATGTACAAAGAATGTATAAAGCAGCAGATATAGCAGTATTCCCAAGTACATATGAGCCATTTGGAATAGTTGCTCTAGAAGCAATGTTATCAGAAAGACCAGTTGTAGTATCAGATATCGGTGGATTAAATGAAATAGTAGAACATAAAGTAAATGGAATGAAAGCATATTGTGGAAATCCAAATTCATTTGCAGATTCAATATTAGAATTACTTTATGACCATAAACTATATGCAGATATTACAAAAAGAGCAAAAAATAAAGTAAGAAACGAATATAATTGGAGTAAAATTGCACAAGATACACACTTTACATATCAAAAAGCAATTTGTCAATCAATGGCAGAAAAACAAAAACGCGAAATCGAACAAGAAAGAGCAAATAAAACTAAGAAAATCAAAAAAGGTGATAATGAAATTACAAACTTACTTAACTTCAGAAAACGCCAAGCATTTGCATAAAAGAATATTTAGGAAAAGAGGAAAAAAAGAAAAAACCTCTTTTTTTGATTTTAAGCGAAGAGATTGAGACAAATGGGGACGGGGCAATTTTGTCTCAAGTTTATTTTTGTTTCAAACAAAATGTTTTTTAAACTTTGACAAATTTCGACAAAAATGAGAGATTCGGGGACTGTCCCCATTTTTCTCAAGATGAGACAAAATTGACCCGTCCCCGTTTGTCTCATTGTGTTTTTAAAAAATTAGAAAAATTTCATAAATTTCTACAAATTTAGCAAAAAAATAGTGTATAATATAGTTGCAAAAAAGATAAGGCAAATTAGAAGCCTAGCTAAATAAAAAAGGAGAAATAAAGATGACAGAATTTAAATCAGGATTTGTAAGTTTAATTGGAAGAACAAATGTAGGAAAGTCTACATTACTTAATTTACTAGTAGGAGAAAAGGTTGCTGCAATTGCAAATAAAGTGCAAACAACAAGAACAGCAATTAAAGGAATTGTAAATAGAAAAAAGTCACAAATAATCTTTATAGATACACCAGGAATTCATAAGCCAAAGACAAAACTAAATGAAACAATGCTAGAGACTTCTTTTTCAAGTCTTGCTGATTGTGACTTGCTATTATTTTTAATTGAAGCAACTAGTAAAGACATAGGAAAAGGAGATAGAATAATATTAGATAAAATAAAAGAGGCAAATAAAAAAACAATTTTAATTATAAACAAAATAGATTTAGTAGAAAAAGAAAGCTTGCTTCATTTAATAGATTTATATAGCAAAGAATATAACTTCCAAGCTGTAATTCCAATATCTGCAACAAATGTAAAGTATAAAGAGGTTATTTTAGATGAAATAGAAAAGAACTTAAAAAGTGGTCCTCTATATTATGATAAAGATGAATATACAGACCAAACTTTAAGACAACTTGCAGAGGAAACAATAAGGGAAAAAGCTTTAAAAGTTCTTCAAGATGAAGTACCACATGGCATTTATGTAGAAGTAGAAAAGATGAAGCAAAGAAAAAATAAAGAAAATCAAGATATATATGATATAGAAGCTACAATTTATTGCCAAAGAGATTCTCACAAAGGTATAATAATTGGAAAAAACGGAGAAATGTTAAAGAGAATTGGCAGAATGGCAAGAATAGATATGGAAGAAAATTTTGGAACAAAAGTAAACCTTAAAACTTGGGTAAAAGTAAATAAAGATTGGCAAGAAAAAGACTCTATTGTTAAAAAATTCAAAAACCAATAACAATTTGGAATATGTTTGAATAAAATATAAAAAAATGCAAAAGATAAATTTAAAGGAAGTGATTAAATGATTAAAAAGATAGCATGGAACACCTTTAAAAATACTGGAGATATAAATACTTTTTTAGAATTAAAACAAATTGAAAATATAGAACAAAGCTTAGGAAAAGAAGAAAACAAAATAGAAAATAATCCAGAAAATAATTTAGAAAACATAATAAAAGAAGAGGAAGGAAAATGGCAACAACAAAAATATCAGGAGTAGTTCTTAAAGAAAGTAATATGGGAGATTTTGATAAAATGCTTACAATATTAACACCAAATTTTGGCAAAATCTCATGTGTAGCTAAAGGGGCAAGAAGACCAAGGTCTGCTCTTTTAGCTGGCTCTCAAATATTTTGCTTTGGAGAATATTTAATGTATAAAGGGACAAACACTTATCATATAAATTCTGTAGAACCAATAGAAGTTTTTTATAACATAAGAACTGATTTAGATAAATTAAAATATGCAGTACATATAAATAAAATAGTTCAAGAAGTAACAGAGGAAAATCAAAACTGTTTTAATATTATGCAGCTTTTACTAAACACTTTATATGTTATTTCAGAAACTGATAAAGATTTAGAATTAGTACTTAGTATATTTAAATTAAGATTACTTTCAATTTTAGGATTTAGACCAAATGTTAATAAATGTGTAAATTGTGGAAAAGAAGAAGATTTAATATATTTTAGTCTAAAAGATAATGGAGTTAAATGTAGTATTTGTGGAAAACAAGATAAATCAGCAGTTACAATAAGCCAAAGTACATATAATGCTATAAAATATACATTAACAGCACCGCCTAAAAAGCTCTATTCGTTTAATATAAAAGAAGAGTCTTTAGAAGAATTTAAGTTACTTACAAAATTATATTTTAATGAAAAACTAGAAAAAGAGTATAAATTATAAAAATCCCTGTAAAACGGTTGAAAAAAATCAGAATAAAAGATATAATAATAATATAACAAACAGAAGGGAGCGATTTTTATGAAAATAAAAATAACAGGAAAGGAACTAAAGATAACAGAAGCAATAAACAACTATGTTGAAAGAAAATTAGACAGAATTGATAAATATTTCGAAGATGCAGAAGCAGATGTTACATTAAGAACAGAAAAAAATGAACAAATTGCTGAAATATTTGTAACAGCAAATGGAGAAAAATATAGAGCAGTAACAGAAGATAAAGACATGTATGCTTCTATTGATAAAGATATAGATATATTAGAAGGACAAATCAGAAAAGCAAAAACAAAAAAAGAAAAAATGTTAAGAGAATCTTCTTTAAAAACAATGGAAGTAGCAGATGGAAATGAAAAAGAAATTAATGATGAAATAATTAAAACTTCATATTATGAAATAAAACCAATGCTTCCAGAAGATGCAGTTTTAAAATTAAAAGAAAAACCAACACATAACTTCTTAGTATTTATAAATGTTGAAACAGGAAAAGTAAATGCAATACATAAATTAAAAGATGGTAAAAACTATGGTTTAGTAGAACCAGAAAACTAGAAATTAAAATTTAAATAAAAAATGAATAAAAATTAAATAAGTAAATAAAATCCTTAAGTATTAAATATATTAGTGCTTAAGGATTATTTTTTTAGAAAAATAAAGACTAAAGATAAAAATTACTAAAAACATGACATAAAATGTAACATATTTGTAATAATATAAAAAGAAAGGCAGGAAATCAAATCCTGCCTTTATGTATTTTTAAAAAATATATAAAAGCAAAAATTAACTTCCTGCACTTAAAATAAATTAGTATCTAAAAATAGAACTATTTCATGTTTCTTTCAGCTTGTTCGATCATTTTTTTAACCATTTGTCCACCTATTTTACCAGCGTCTCTTGCTGAAATGTCTCCATTATATCCGTCTTTTAAATTAACACCAACTTCACTAGCTACTTCATATTTGAATTTATCTAAAGCAGTCATAGCTTCTGGAACTAATTTTTTGTTTGA
>CALXCM010000047.1 GCA_944386785.1 uncultured Clostridia bacterium
AATTATTTAGCTAATATATCTTTGCAGGAATATTTAAAAATAGCTGATACTAAAAAATTAGCTTTTGCTAAAGGTAGTAACGAAATTATTAATAATTACAGAAAATCTAATAATTCTGTCAAAGTATTTTTAGATGATGACACAATTATTTCAGAGATTTTTGCAAACGGTAATATTGTACCCAGAACAGTAATGTATGGTAAATATGTTAATTGGTGCAGAAAATATGAGTTCTTCGTAAAAAATAAAGCAGAGTTTTATGATGAAATAGAGTCAAGACCAGAATATTTACAAGTTAAAGGACACGGTGGAAAAGACTGTTTTAAAAATGTGAACAAACCTGATAAACCGCCTAAACCAATTACATTTTAGAAATTAATGTAAAAAGTGGATATTTTTTAATAACTTTATTTTTAATATGTTTATTAATTACTTACTATAAATAAATATAAGTTTATAAATTTTATTCACTTTTTACAATTACCTATATAAAAATATATTTTAAGGAAAGTGGATATAATGAATAAATTAGAAATTAAAATGTAGTGGTAGACAGTTACAAAAAAAGGTCATAAAATATATACGACCTATAATTTATCAGCACTAAGCATATATAAATACTTAGCATTAGTAAAAGAAAGTATATAAATAAAAAGTATTTATTTGTTATAAAATAGTAAGCAAATAGTAATTACGTGTTTTTTGCAATAAAAGAAAAGTATAAGTAAAAATACAATATGTATTTATATTAGAACAATTAAATTTTACAAATAACAGTTTTTTTTATACAAATTAACAATTAACTATGACATCTAATCAATTAAATTTTACAAGTAACTATTAAAATTATTTACAGTCAATTAGCATAAAATTTAATGAGGTGTAAGGAATGAAAATTCAAGAAAAAGTTATTAACAATAAAAAATACTCTAAGTTAAAAATAGAGTCAATTATAAATAAAATATTATATGATAAGAATTTAATAGATAAAGATGTTTACGAAAAAATGTCTTTGGAACTTGAAAAATTATTATTTAAAGAAAAGAAAATGTGAATTTTTTAATATATACTGTATATTTTTTAGTAAAATTAGAGAAGTATTAAGTTAAAAGGAAAAGGGGGAATTTTATTGACATTATATGAAATGAAACAAGAACTATTATCCGGAAAGACTATTTTTGATTTACATTTAAGAGTAGTATACTATGCTAGAGTATCAACAGAAAAAGAAGAACAAATTAATTCTTTAGAAAATCAAGTATCTTTTTTTGAAAATTATATTAAAAAAAATGTAAACTGGACATTTATTCGTGGATATGTAGATGAAGGAATAAGTGGAACAACTTCTTTAAAAAGAGAACATTTTATGCAAATGATAGAAGATAGCAAAGAAGATAAGTTCGATTTAGTTGTAACAAAAGAAGTTTCAAGATTTTCTCGTGATACTATTGATAGTTTATTTTATACTAGAAAATTGTTGGAATATGATGTATGTGTTTATTTCTTGTCAGACAATATTATAACCGCATCACCAGATGGAGAATTAAGATTAACAATAATGTCTAGTATGGCACAAGATGAAGTTCGTAAAATATCTGAAAGAACAAAGTTTGGATTTAAAAGGGCAGTAGAAAAAGGAACAGTATTAGGAACTAATAATATTTGGGGTTATAAAAAAGAAAAAGGAAAACTTGTAATAGATGAAGCAGAAGCTCCTTTAGTTAGACTTATTTTTGATAGATATGCAAATGACAGTAAAATAGGATTAAAAAGACTATCAATAGAATTAGAGGAACAAGGATATTATAATCGCAATGGAAAACCTATTCATCAAGAGACTTTAAAGAACATTATTCAAAATCCCAAATATAAAGGTTATTATACAGGTAAATTATCAACAGTTGTGGATTATAGGACTAAAAGGAGAAAATTTTATGATAAAAGTGAATGGAAAGTATATAAAGATTTTGAAAAAGTACCGCCGATTGTATCAGAAGAATTGTGGGAAAAGGCAAATGAAAAGCTACTAAGTAGAAGTAAAAGTGCTGCGATGTATCAAAAACATCAAACTCAATATCCTTTATCTGGTAAACTTTATTGTGAAAAACATAAATATGGTTTTGTAAGAAAAATAAGACATTATAAAAATAAAGAAGATGTTACATATTGGTGTTGTAGAGATTTTCATAAAAAGGGAAAAAAGGACTGTGTACCTGCTTGTTTTAAAGAAGAAGATTTATATGATATTTTACTAACAGTTTTTAAAAGGTATGAAATCTATAAGGAAGAAATTGCAGAACAACTAATGTCATTTTATATAGAAGTTTTGAAAGATGATGAAAATATAAAAAAGGAGCAGAAGATAATAAATAATGTAAAATTTCTTAAACAGAAAAAAGATAAGCTACTAGATTTAGCGTTAGATGGATTTTTAAGCAAAGAAGAATTAAAAGAAAAAAACATATCTATTGAAAAAGAAATTTCTAGTTTAAATGCAAAATTAAAGGAATTAAAGACAAAGAAAATAAATATGCAACAAAAAGAAATTTATAATAAAACATTAAAAGATAACATAATAAAAGAACTAGAAATAACAAGAGACAATTTAGAAGTTTATATAGAAGAATTATTAGATAAAATAATTGTAGAAGAAACAGAAAATGAGAATAAAGTAACCTTAAAAATTATACTTGCAGGAAACGAAGTAATTAAACATTGTAGTCCTATAAAACTCAGGCAAGTCAGTCAAATAAAGAAAAACAAAGTGGCTGATTTTAAAAATCTTCCACTTTGTCATTCCCATGCACATAGTAATCATTTGTTTTCCAGTACATGAACATTTCTTAAAAAAGCCATCCATATTAAAAGCCATTCTAGGTAAATATCCTAAATCTTCTAAAAAAGTGAATAGTGGAAAAAATATTGCCATAGGTGGAAGCATTACAGAAATTATCCATGTTAAAGTTTGAAAAATACCAAGAACAAGCATATCAGAAATCCAAGTAGGGCAATTAATATATGTAAAAAATTCAAGTAATTTATTTTGAATATTAGCAAAAAAGTTTAAAAGCAACCCTGACGGATAGTTTGCACCAACAATTGTAATCCAAAATATTATTCCTAAAAATATAATCATAATTGGAAAACCAAATATTTTAGATGTTAAAATTTTGTCGATTTTTCTATTTCTTTTTGAATAGTCAGGATTTTCAAAAATACAAACTTCTTTTGCTACTTTTTCTGCTTTATTTACAATAGAGCTAGTAATTAATGTTTTAATATCTTTTTTACTTAAATTTTCTTCTTTTAATATTTCTTCTTTGCATTTAATTATTTTGTCATTTTTTAAAATAGATATAGAAAAGTTTTCTTCAATAGAAAGTAATATTTTTTTATTTTTATCTAAAATTTTAAGTGCGATAAAACGATATATGTAATTTGGTAAATTAAATTCTTTTTTTAAAACATCTGTAAGTTTAATAATTGCATTTTCTAAATTTTTAGGGTATTTAACAATTTTAGGTGTTGAAAGAATTTCTTTTTTGCAAACTTTGTCTAAAGTTGTAACTAAATTTTTTAAAGTTTTTTT
Organism: uncultured Clostridia bacterium; assembly: GCA_944386785.1. Lineage (GTDB taxonomy): Bacteria > Bacillota > Clostridia > TANB77 > CAG-508 > CAG-269. Next base: position 3,590 of record CALXCM010000047.1, read on the forward strand.
CTTTCTTGCAGTAGTTCCAACAACAGGTATTCCTAATTTATTAGATAACTTTTCTAAATCTATTTTAATTTTTTTCTTTTTGGCTTCATCTAAAAGATTAACACAAAGAATTACATTTTTGGTAATTTCCATTACTTGAAAAACTAGATTAAGATTTCTTTCTAAACATGTAGCATCTACTACTACAATTGCTGCATCATGATTTCCAAAACAAAGATAATTTCTTGCAATTTCTTCTTCTTCTGAATTAGACATAAGAGAATATGTACCTGGAATATCAACTAAAGTAAACTGGGAGTCGTTGAAATTGGCAATACCTGTGCTATTTTCAACAGTTTTTCCGAGGCCAATTACCGAGTGTGTTGATGCATACCTGTTAAGGAGTTAAAAATAGTTGATTTTCCGGACATTTGGGTTTCCAGCAAGGGACACTATATATTTATTCATATATAATAACCTCCAGTGGTATATATTATGCAATTTATATTTAAAAGTGATAATAAATTAATAATAAACTAAAATAGAAGAAGCATCTTCATTTCTAATTGCAATTATTGTACCTCTAATTTCATAAGCTCTAGGATTTTTTAAAGGGCTATCTAAAACAGGAATTATTTTAGAGTCTTTAATTAATCCTAAATCTAGCAATCTTCTTTTTATATTAGAGCTACAATTAATATCACATATATATCCTATTTTGTTTAAAGGCAATTTATTTAATGTTGTTTTTTGTAAGTATTTCATTGTATTCCTCCTAATATTAGTATATTTTGTCGAAAAATATATGTTACTAAAATATTGACAATTAAAATAAAGTGTGAAAAAATAGCACAAGAAAAAATAAAAAAGAAAGGGAAGATAAAAATGGAAAAAGTAAGAGGGTTTGAAATAGCAAAAGGATTTGAAAATAAAGGAATTAATTTACCAGAAAGAAAAACAAAATATTCAGCAGGATATGATATTGAAGCTGCAGAAGATACAGTAGTACCAAGCTTTAAAAAAGGTACTAATCCAACACTTATAAAAACAGGACTAAAAGCATATATGCAAGATGATGAAGTTTTAATGTTATACAATAGAAGTTCTAATCCAAAGAAAAAAGGATTAATTTTAGCAAATAGTGTGGGAGTAATAGATAAAGACTATTATGGAAATCCAGATAATGATGGTCATATTATGTTTGCTTTTTATAACATCAAAGATGAAGATATAACTGTGAAAAAAGGAGACGCAATAGGTCAAGGTGTTTTCCAAAAATATTTAGTTACAGATGATGATAGTGCAGAAGGAGAAAGAGTAGGAGGATTTGGCTCAACTAGTAAATAAAAGTTTGACTAGGAATACCAGTTAAAATTAACAACATACTTTAATTATAAAAAATATTTTAAAAAATGTGATTTTTGAAAGTGCCTAAAAATATATACTTTCAGGATATATATACATAAAAACAAGAGGAAAAGCCTTTGACTTTTCCTCTATTTTGGTGTATAATAAATATGGTTAAAAAATCCAATAAAGTTATTTAAATACAGAAAATATTTACATAACTTTATTATCTTTTTTTGCTAAATAAATAAAAAATGCTGAAAGGAGTTGACTTACATGTTTAATGTAGGAGACAAAATAGTTTACCCAATGCACGGGGCTGGAGTAATAGATGCAATCGAGGAGAAAGATATATTAGGTGAGAAACAATCTTATTACATACTAAAAATGCCAGGTGAAGTTAAAGTAATGATTCCAACAGCAAAGGCAGAATCAGTTGGAGTAAGAAATATTATAGATAAAAGTTCAGCAGATGAAGTTTTAGGAGTATTAGAACAAGACGAGACAGCAATGGATAAAAATTGGAACAAAAGATATAGAGACAACATGGACAAAATGAAAAGTGGAGATATCTTTGAAGTAGCAGATGTTGTACGCAACCTAAGCTTCAAGCAAAAAGAAAAAGGATTATCAACAGGAGAAAAGAAAATGTTAAATAATGCTAAACAAATTTTAGTTAGTGAACTAGTTTTAGCAGAACATGCTTCTCAAGATGAAATAGAACAAGTAATAGAAAATAAAATAAATACATCATTTATGATGTTTAGATCAGATGATGTAGCTCAAGAAAGTATAGTAAATAAATTTATTCCATTTGATGGAACAGGAACAGATGAATAAAAAGAAAACCGGTAGCAAAAGCTATCGATTTTTTTATTTTAATATCTACTATATGTTACCTCACGAGTTTTCATATTAATACTAAGTAATTTGTTGCAATGATCACATCTATATGAACGAACATCGCCAATTGCTGCACCAAGTTCATCTTCAGATACAGAAATATATTTTTGACAATAAGGACAATTAAAAGAAATTTTAGGTTCTGTCATTTCCTGAAAGGCCTTTTTACTTTCCTCATTATCTTTTTTTATATCGTTATACACATACCAAATTACACCAACAACTACTATTATAAGTAATGTAATAAGAGCTGTAACAACAGGACTAGTTTGTTTTTCTGGTTCAGGAGGTGGTGGCGTTTCTTGATTTTGTTCAAAAATTTTAGATCTTAATAAATCTTTTCCACAATTATGACAATATCTTTCTCCATTAACAACTGCCTTACAATTTGGACATACTTCTAGATTATTCATAAGATTATCTAAACTTTTTTCATCATCATTCATAAAAAATTCCCCTTTTACTTTTATTATTTTGATTATATCAATAATAAAAATGCTATTCAAGTAAAAATTAAAAATATTCACTTAAGAGGTTGGAGATTTTATAAATAAACATGTTTTATTTTCTCTTTAAACTTTTTTTATTTTCTTTTTCTAATTGTTTTAAACTTTTCTTTGGTGTTGGCAAATCTTCTGGCATAGTTCCGACCTGCTTCTTTAATTGCATTTCTAACTATTTTTCCTATTTTATTATGAGTATCACAGGCATTTTTCTCAGTATTAATTTTATCTCTTTTTAATCTTGATTCTGTTTGTGTAATTCTAAATAAATTAGCCGCAAGTTCTTCGCTTCCCATATTGTCCAAAATATCTTCTCTATATCTTAATCCTTTTCTTTTTGCAATATCATCAGAAGTTTCGCCATTATACAATCCTTTATAACCTGCATTATGAAATTTATCAAAATTTTTAACTCCTGCTTTTTTAGCTGTTTGATTAAGTGAATAGTTTCCTTTTCGTGTAAGATTTCTTTGATAAAATCTTTTTTCATCTTCTGTTAGCATACTATATTCTTTTTCTGTAATTTCTTGTTTTCTAGTTTGAACTGCAAAATATGTTTGAGCAAGAGCAATTACTTTTTTTCTGCTATCTCCATTTTGTGCTATTAAATAACAAGCATAACGAGTTAATTTATAATCATTTTGCATTCTTGCTGCTCCAGAACCTATTTTCACCATTTTGTCGGTGCCGACAAAATGGTCTAAGACATTGACTTTACTGTTTTCACATGCGTTAATAGCTCTTTTAATTGTACCTTCAAACTTTCTCCATTCTTTATAATCTAAAACTGATTGCAATTCTCTAGCATACCAAAATTCAACACCATTTTCATCAATATGTTTTATATCTTCAAATGATTTATTAGTTTTATCTATAGCATTCATTAATATCATCTCCGTTTCATAATATTTTATTTTTAATTATTTAAACAGCATTATAAAACAATTGTTTGCAAAAGTCAACCATTTTTTATTTTTTTTGCATATTAGTAAGAAATAGTACTGCATTACTTTTGATAAAATTTAAAAAACTAAAAAGAGTGCAATCTTTGATATAACTAGATTACACTCTTTTTAATTCACATTTCGTGTCTGGTGCAGATGGCCGGAATCGAACCGGCACGGTTTATTCAACCGCAGGATTTTAAGGAGTTAAAGTTCATTTATAGATACTTTTAACTATTACTTTTTATTGCTAGTTAAAGATACT
>CALXCM010000048.1 GCA_944386785.1 uncultured Clostridia bacterium
TTTCTACTGATACATCCGCGATATGGTCCATAACTACTGGTACACTTTTTTGATTTATTTCTTGAATTGTTACAGTATCTTTAAAATCTTTTGCTTCAAATTGTGCTGGTTTTTCAACTTGAATTGTATCTCCTTCTTTTACAAAGTCCTTACTATAATCTGTGTAAAATAATTCAGGCACAACTAAATTATTTTCTAACATTGGTAGTGCCTCTCTTGCTATTCTTTGACATGTTAAAATTTTATTTGGCATAATTTAAAACTCCCTTCTTACTTTTTATTTTTTTCTAAAAGTGCAAAATATTCTTCATCTGATAATTTATCTAAATCATCATCATTTATATTTCCACCATCATTTTTTCTTGGATTTCCTCCATTATTATTAACACCATTATTGATAGTATTATCAATTTCAAATAGATAAGCATCACTTTCTTTTAATGCTTCTATTTGATCGTCAAAACCTAAAAGTTTATCTCCATCTAGTTTTATTTTTTCTAAATCAAGATTTGCTTTTACAGATTTTACATTTTTAGCTTTAGCATTACTAATTGCTAAATCAATTTTACTCTCAAGTTTTACTTTTTCTATTTCAGCTTTAGAATTATTTTCTATTTCTTTTTTCTTAGCTTCATAGTCAGCTTGACTTATAGAGCCTTTTTTATAGTTTTCATATTCTTTTTGAATATTTTCTTGACTTTCTTTTAAAGTCTTGTTTTCTACTTTAACATTTTTCAATTCTTCATTGATTTCGTTAAATTCTTTTGCAGGTTTAAAATGCTTTGGTAATTCTTTAGAAATTTTATTTTCTAAGTCATCTACATTATCTACTCCTGCGCTTTTTAATAGTTCTTTTAACCATTCCATAAAATCATACCTTTCTAGCTTTTTTATTCTGGTGCTACCAGTACGAAAAGTGCTTTTTATTTATTCTCACAAGCAAATGAGTAATAAAAAATAGACAGTTTAACGTCTTATCTAGGACATAATAAAAGAGCTATAGATTTCTCTATAACTCTATTTAACTTATTTACTCAACTTTTTTTCCTTCTTTATATGCTTTTTTTGCTTCATTCAAGCTCATTTCATTTGCTCCACCACTATAATTAGGTTTGTCTTCCTGTACACCGTCTTTTTCCCAACCACACTTGAAACAAATATAACCTAGTCCATCTTCACCTGCTGGTACTTCTAAACTACCACAACATGCACATTTAATTTTTCTTTCCATATTTTTCTTTTTGCTCCTTCCAGTATTCTTTTTTCTTTTTTGGTAAAAAATATGTTTGAGTTACCCCATTTGCTCTAGCTAACGCAAATTCGTTTGTTAAGCTATTATATGCAAAATGAGTTCCTTCTTTACTTATAAATCTTTCTATATTTTTATCATTACTGTTTAAAAAATTCTTTGCTTTACTTTCATATTCTTCAAATGAAATATTATTAAATTCTTTTAAATGTTTTTCATGTGACCTTGCATAATTAGGATTAAATCCTACTGCTTGCCATTTATCCGTTGTTAAATTATTTTTATAAATCGAATATTTCATATCAGCTGGAAAACCATTTTTAACAAATTGTTGATAATAACTTTTTAATAAATCATATTCACTACTATTATTATACTTCATTTCTTGATATTTTGCAAATGTTGAAGGTAAATTATCCTTACCAATTACATTTTTGTATTTCTTATATTGTTCTTTATCATATTTTTCATTTTTGTACATTTTTTGTGTTTTTTCAAAAGTTCCATTTCCATATTTTTCATCAATAGACTTTCTCCAGTCATTATAGCTGATATCATCATTTATTATATATGTTCTTCCTGTTACAGGATCTCTTGCTCTTCTTTTCAACCTTTCTTTCGTATCATCGTCAAAATATGCTACAGTTGTACATCTGTCATTTGCATGAACTGGTGGATAATTAACTCCTGTCTTTCTATCTTTAACATTAAATACTCTATTATCTAAACTAGCACATTTATCACATGTTCTATTATCTAATGTTGCTATAAACTGGTATTTTTTTATTTCACATTCTTCATATGCTAAAGCTTCACTTTCATTTGCAAAATGATTTACTTCTGTTCTTACCAATCTAGTAGCATTATAAGTACCGACGTTCATATATTCTGATAAACTCTTACTTATTTTTTGAACTGATTTGCCTGTAATTATATCTGCTATTAAATTTGTTCTTAAATATTTCCCCAATCTTTCTGTATTATTCCAAATTCTTTGAGAATAGTTTTTATTATCTATCCATTTATTCGCTAACATCAATTTTAAAATATTGCTGTTTAATTGAGAAAAAGAAAAACCATATCCTGTTCCTTTTTGAATATCATAAATAGTGTGATGATAGGCTTCATCTATTGTTTTTATATATCTACTTTCAGTTATGTTTTGTTCTAATTTAGCAAGTTTGTACATTTCTATATTTATATTATCTTGTAGTTCTTGTAATCTACTAATTCTATACGCATATACAGGAGCATTATATTTAGTTAAAAGTTTCTTTTTTAAACTTTCATCTTTTATATTTTCATTTATAACTTTTAATAAATTTTTATAATGTATTTCTGTTTCTCTTTTATTAAGTAATTGCTTTAATACATCTTTTTCTAAAACACCATGCTTACCAAAATTTTTAAAAATAGTTTCTATTTCTTTATTTATATTTATTGTTGCGTTATTATATATTTTTATTAAATCATTAATAGTATATTCAGTGTTTTTTTCTATGCTCTTCATTAATTCTGTAGAACGTTTTTCCCAAAAATTAACTGGTTTTCTAGCCATAAAAAATAACACCTCCTAATCGGTGCTATCTTCAAATTTTGGTGAATAATTTTTTGTAATATCATAGTTTACAATTTCAAGTGGTTTTATATCTGCTTGTATTGTAATACTAGATACTCTTGTTAAATCATTACATATATCTTCTGCTCTATCAATTAAATCTTTTCCAATCGATTTAATTGCTGTTATACAACTTTCTTTATCTCTAATTTTAATCATTATCTTCACCGCCTTCAAATCCACCACTACTATTGAAAATTTGACTTTGTAATTTCATATTTTCTTGTTTTTCTTCTTTAATTCTTTTCAATTCTTCATCAACATCATCGCAATACGGATGTTTTTCTAATTTAGATCTAAGACTTAATGTAGAATCATTGCTTAAAGTATTTATTTTTTCTGTTTCATTAAATATTCTTGATTTATTAAATTCTATTTTAAAATCAAATTCATTAATTTCTTGCGGTATTTTACATTGCATTTTTAAATCTTGTAGTACATACCACAAAATTTCATATATTGCAGGTGTAAGTCCTGCTATTGTATCATCTGCTTTCATATCTAAATCAGTATATAAAAATTCTAAAGATACTCCACTTGGAGCTTGCCCTATTAAGTCTTTATTACTTGTATCAACAGCTCTACCAAATTCATAAATTAATTCTTTTAATCCTTTTAGTAGTGCTTGTCTTGCCTCATATGGAATATCTAATAATTTAGCATCTATTTTACCTGCTGTATCATTTGTTCTTGCAACACCATTTACTTTTAAATTTTCTATTAATGCAAGCAAGTCTTCTGCACCATAACCATTTATTAACCATATTATCTCTTTTAAATCTTCTACAGTGTTTACATAGTTGCTATTAATTAAATCATACGCATCAATTAGTGGTTTTATTGGCTCTAAATCTGTCATTTTTTCTTCGTTGTTTTCTATTTCTATAAATGGTACTTTTCCCCAACTATGTCTTTCAATTCTTTTTAGATTATTTAAAGCATTATCATATACTTCTCTATACCAATGGCACATTGGTCTAGGTCTTGTTACATCTTCTAAATATACTGTTGTATCATTAACTTTTGTTTCAATGTAATACTTAACTTCCTTTTCATCCCAATATTCAACATAAATTCTATTTTGTGGTTCAACTCCTGATAAATCTTGAATGGTATAAAAATGAATAAATCCAATTAAATAAGTTTGTGTTTCTGTATCATAAATTGGGATACATTCTTCTGTTGGATATTTTTCAAATACTAATTTTCCATTTCTATAATTAGGATGCAACCATGCTCTACCTTTGTTACTTGCTTCTTTAACTCTGTTCTTTATTAATTTTTCAAACTTCGGTCCAAGCGTATTCCAAACCATATTTGTTATTTTTTTTCCTGCTTCTCTGATTTTTTCTTTATTTTCGTAACTGTGAATATTTGGCGAATTATAAGTTATTGTTATAGGCTTTCCACATATATACGCTTTTTTTTGATTAACCTGTTTCCAATAAAATCCATGTGGCAAATGTTCATCAGATTTATTTTCATTAGTAATTTTCAACTTATTTTTTGTTACTTGATCAAATACTGTATATGTTTTTAAATCCTTTTTTAATATATCATTTTTGCCTCTAAAATAACGTTCACCGTCAAGCATTTTTTTCTTAATTTCAGACATATTAAATTCTGTTATTAGTTCTTTAATTATTCTTCCTTCCATTGTTCCTCCTAACTAGCTAAATATAAATCATCACTACCATAACGTATTGCATCAATTCTATGATTGTTTTTATCCTCTGGAATTTCTAACGGATTTCCATACTTGTCTACTTTCCATCTGTATAAGCCTAATTCTTCAATAAGCCCTTTACATTTAGGGTCTACTATTATTTCATAGCCTTGTAGCCATTTTATTCCATGCAATATACTATCAGGTCCTTTTAATGCTGGTATTGCATTAACCTGATATTTATTTAACTCAGCAATTGATTTTGGCTCAGCACTATCACATTTAACTAATGCATAAGCAGGCATTCTTGGTTTTATTGCATTTGCTAATTGTTCATTATCCAATTCACATGCACTAAATTCATCAAATACATATATTTTTTTATTTTTTGTATCTACGCTAAACTGTAAAAAACAAGAAGGGTCTGAACTATATCCAAAATCCAATCCTCTTCTTATCAATTCAAATGTATTTTTATACTTTTCTGTATCTTCAATACGCCATTTTTTAAATATCAATCCTAAAGCAATACCTGGCATGCCAAGTCCAGCAGTTTTATATCTTTCGTAATCTTCTTTACGCATTTTTTCATAAGCTGCATAATCTTTTATGTCTAAAAATTCGTTTAGCTTATAGTTTGTTATCATTAATAACTGTTTTGTTGTTTCTTTTACTTGTTTTCCTAAGTATTCAAATTCTTGTTCTTCTTCTATTATTAATTCTTGCTTTCCATCTTTTAATAATATTTCTTCATTTGGAGTTAATTTATTTGTAAGTTTTCTTACAATAAAATGTTGATTGCTCCAAGGATTGAAACTTGCTACAGACTGTCTAAAATATCCCTTTGGCAACAAACCTCTTGAACACATTCTTGTATTATTATATGTTTCTTCTTTTATAATTTCAAAAGCTTCTTCAAACCATTCAAAGCATAAAACAAGATCGGGATCATCTATTGTAATAGAAGCAATTTTTTGCCAATCATCTAATCCCCTAAAAAATATTTTTTGTCCTGTTTTTTTATTTGTTGCTTCTAATGGACTTAGTTTAAAATCCCATTCATTGTCTAATTTTAATTTTTTACAAGCCCATTTTAAATCAGCATAAACACTATCTTTCAAAGTATTTGCAGTATCTCTCATAGCTAACAAACAAGCTTTAGGATATTTTTTTAATAAATACATCCATCTTAAAGCAATTGTTTTAGATTTTTTACTACCTTTAGAACCCATTAGTATTACTTCATCACCTTTAAAGTTCCAAAAAGTAGCATATCCTTTTCCAATTTGTTCTTGAATACTTATTCTTTCTTTATTCATTTACATCATCGATTAATTCAACAACATAATCACCTGTCACTTCTTTTTTATCCACAAAAGTTCCATATCTTTTTCCTAAAAGTTCCGCACATTTCGTTCTATCTTGTAAAGAGGCATCCAATCCGAATTGATCTTTTTCTTCTCCTCTCATTACTCTTGTTAAGTACTGTAATACTTCATCTTGTGTAGCAATTCGTTGTGCTTCTTTTTCTTCTAGTCTCTCTTGAATGAAATAGTTAAGTTTTGTTAAGTTTTCAGCACCAATGTTTTTAGCAGTTTTTTCACTATAACCTGCTTTTTTTGCACTCAACGTTGCATTAGCTGTTTCAATATAATAATCTATAAATCTTTTTTGCTTTTCTGTTAATTTATTATATTCTTTATTTTCATTCATCTGCCTCACTTCCTTGTCTGTATTCTTCTATTAGATATTTTAATAAATCTACCTTATTATAACTTTCATAGATTACTTTATACTTTTCTTTATATTCTATCTCACCATCTTCTAAATCTAAATCTGTATCTATTGGTATTAATTCTCTCTTTAATATTTGATATTTTATACAATACTTATTACTACTTTTAGAATAAAACTTAAAACTGTTTACTTTATATAACTTATCTTTTTTACTTAGTGCATATAATAATTTATTAATTTTTTGTTGTATATTCAATATATTTACTCCTCATATTCATTACAACCAGGTATATGAAAACCAATCGCATTTATATTTTGCTTTTCTTGCTCTGGTTTGTTTAACAAGTATGTTTTATCTACTGTGTTTATTTCCATTCTATAACCTGTTATTTCTTCATGTTGTAATAACTTTTCTATTTCGTCTAAGCGACTATATATATTTAACATTTCTACTCCTTTAATTTATATATTTTTTATAAATATACACATTAAAAAAGTAGCCTATTTTTTTATAGACTACTTATCAAATTATAAAGAGATGTATATATGATTTGCATTCTTGTTAGTTCCTTAAATGAATACTTACATTCATTTCATTATATATATTTTATCACTTTTTTCATCAAAAAAGTCTTAGACTTTTTATAAATTTATTAAATTTTCTTTTAAAGCTATCAAACTAGCATAATGTATAATATCTTTTACAATATCAAAATATTGTTGTTTCCATAACCGCATACTATCGTAAATAATATAATTTTTTTCTTTTTTAAAATATCTTCTTTTTATAATTTCAATTTTAAAATCATTTTTATATTTCTCTAATGTCTTATCTACAACTTGTTTCTCTTTTAATAATTTCTGTATTTTTTTATTATCGATCTTTTTTATAACTTCTATTTCTTCTAAAGATTTTTTATAGTTACTTTTTATAAATTGATTTATATCTCTTTTTTTATATTTATTTAATTCTTCCTGAATTTCTTTTTCGATAAAAGGATAATTATAAAAAATTTTTTCTACTATTTTAAAATTTTCGTCTTTCATATATCCCCCTTATTTTAAAATTTTTACAGAATTATTTTTTACTCTAACTTTTTTATCTTCATCTAAATCTGTAAAAGTTATTTTAC
>CALXCM010000049.1 GCA_944386785.1 uncultured Clostridia bacterium
GGTGCTCCCTCAAGGATTCGAACCTTGGACCCACCGGTTATGAGCCGGTTGCTCTGACCAACTGAGCTAAGGGAGCACATTTTTATTTTCGTGCTTATCAGCACAAGTAAAAGTATAAACCATTTTTTTTTGCTTGTCAATAGTTTTTTACTAATTTCATCAAATATTTTTATACTTTTTGGTGCTAACAGGCAGAATCGAACTGCCGACCTACGGGTTACGAATCCGTTGCTCTACCAACTGAGCTATGTTAGCATAAATTGTCTTTTCTTGGTTATTATATTATATTTAATTTTATAAATCAATTGCATTCTTAAATATTCTGCTATATAATGTAGAAAAAATTATATTTGGGGGATTATCATGAAAAAAATTGATATAAAAAATATTAAAATAAATCCTATATTTTATTATATTTTAATTGCTGTATTTGCATTACTTATATGTATGCCTCTATTTCAATCTGAAGTTCATACAGGTCATGATGGAGATTTTCACATTTCTAGAACAATTGGAACTATTGAACAAATAGAAGAAGGAAATAGTCCTTTTGTTGTTTCTAGATTTTCAAATAATTTAGGTTTTGGTTGGAATTTATTTTATCCGCCTGTTAATACTGCTTTAAATGTTTTATTTGCTTTAATCACAGGTGATGTTGTAATTGCGATGAAAGTATTTATATTTTTCACATTTGCAGTTTCTGGATTTAGCATGTTTGCAATGGTTAAAAAAATCTTTAAAAGTAATCTTGCAGGACTAATAGCAGCTATTTTATACATGTTTGCACCATATAGAATGCTGAATGCATACACAAGATTAGCTGTTGGAGAAATGATTTCTTTTGTATTTATCCCTATTATTTTTAACGGTGTATATGAGATATTACATGGAAATACGAAAAAATCATATTTATATGCTTTAGGTGCAATAGGCCTTATTTTATCACATAATATTAGCACATTACTTGTATGTATTTTAGGTGTTATATATGTTTTAATAAATATAAAGAAGTTAAAGGACAAGAAAATATTAAAAAGCTTTGTACTTTCTTCAGTTATAATTGTTTTATGTGTGCTATTTTTCGAAGTTCCTTTGTTACAACAGCAAGCAGGTTGTGATTATGAAGTATTCCGTTATGGAAAAATGTATAGCCAAGATACTGTACCTGGTCATGCATTAAATCCTTTACAATTATTTGTAAGACATGTTGATATTGGTGCTGATACTTCAATGTATTTTTGCATAGGAATTCCTCTTCTTTTTGGTTTAATATTAACACCTTTTATTAGGAAGAAAAAAGAAAATTATAAAGATTATTGCTTTTTCTTTGTTGTAGGACTTGTTTCAACATTAATGGCAACTATAGTCTTTCCTTGGAAGTTCATGCCAAGTATTTTACTTATGATACAATTCCCTTGGAGAATGCTTGAACTTGTTGTATTTGGCTTTAGTATTGTTGCTGGTGTAAATTATGCTTTAGCAATTAAAATGCTATATGAAAAAATATATAATAGTTTTAAAAATAAATCTGATAAAAAAGAATTGTATTTTAGGAGATTTATAAAAGTACTTTGTGTTACATTAATTACTACATTTTCTATAGCTTATGCTTTATCTTTTGTATCTGATTTAGATTATGAATATAAAGATAATGATTTTTATAGACAAGAAGAAATAATAGATACAAAAATGGAAGTAAGTAGATATTCTTCATTTTTAGAATATTGGCCACAAAAAGCTGTAAGAAATATTGATTATGTCTCATCTAGAAATCAAAACACAGCTATACTTTCTGGAAATTGCACAATAGAAAATGGAAAAAAAGAAAACGGAATTTTAGATTTTGATATTTCAAATGTAGAAGAAGAAACAACTTTAGAATTACCTTATTTATTCTATACAGGCTATGTTGTAACTTATACTCCTTCTGGAAGTGATTTTTCTATGAAATTAGATACTTATGAATCTGAAAATGGTTTAGTTGAAATTCATTTAACAGGTACTGAAAATGGACATATTAATGTAGAATATCATGCAACAACTCTTCATAAGATTTGTATTGCAATTTCACTTACTACATTTTTTGCATATATAATTTATCTAATTGTTAGATTTGTTATTTATAAATATAGTCCTACATTAAAAGAAAAAGATAAAACTAATAACTAATAATTAATAAAAAATAAAAGAGCAGTAATTTTCGTACTGCTCTTTTTATGATTTATTTTATTAATACATTCCATCCATTCCTTGTGGCATTCCATCTCCATGGTTTCCACAGCTACATTTATTTTCTGGTACATCTGTTACTAAACTTTCTGTTGTAAGTACCATAGATGCAATTGATGCAGCATTTTGAAGTGCACTTCTTGTAACTTTTGTTGGGTCTACAATTCCTGCTTTTTTCATATCAACATAGTTTTCAGTACTTGCGTCAAATCCAATTCCTTCTTTTTCAGCTTTTACTTTTTCAACAATAACTGCTGGTTCTAATCCACTGTTTCTTGCAATTTGTCTTGCTGGTTCTTCTAACGCTCTTAAAACTATTTCTGCTCCTAGTTTTTCTCCACCGTTTAGGCTTTCTACTAGTTTTTCTACTTTAGGAATTACATTAAGTAGTGCTGTTCCACCACCTGCTACAATACCTTCTTCTACAGCTGCTCTTGTTGCAGATAAAGCATCTTCTATTCTTAGTTTTCTATCTTTCATTTCAACTTCAGTTGCAGCTCCTACTCCAATTACAGCAACTCCTCCTGCTATTTTTGCAAGTCTTTCTTGAAGAGCTTCTTTATCATAGTCACTCTTTGTTTCATTTATTTGTGCTTTTATTTGAGCTACTCTGTCTGCAATTTGTTGTTTGTCTCCCGCACCATCTACGATAATTGTATTTTCTTTTTGAACTTTTACTTGTTTTGCTCTACCTAGTTGTGCAATTGTTGTATCTTTTAATTCTAATCCTAAATCAGATGTTATAACTTCTGCACCTGTTAATGTTGCTATATCTTGAAGCATTGCTTTTCTCTTATCTCCAAAGCCTGGAGCTTTAACTGCTACTACATTTAATACACCTCTTAATTTATTTAATATTAATGTAGATAATGCTTCACTTTCCATATCATCACAAACAATTAATAGTTTTCCTGATTCTTGCATTAAGCTTTCTAGTAATGGTAATATTTCTTGAATATTACTAATTTTTTTGTCTGTTAATAATATGTATGGATTATCTAAAACCGCTTCCATTTTTTCTGTATCTGTTGCCATATATGGTGATAAATATCCTTTATCAAATTGCATACCTTCAACAACATTTAATTCTGTATTTGATGTTTTTGATTCTTCAATTGTTATAACTCCATCTTTTGAAACTTTTTCCATTGCTTCTGCAATTAAGTTTCCGATTTCAGTGTTATTTGCAGAAATACTTGCAACTCTTGCAATATCTTCTTTTCCGTTTACATCAGAACTTATTTCTTTTAGTCCTTTTACTGCTTCATCTACTGCTTTATCAATACCTCTTTTTATTGCCATTGGATCTGCTCCTGCTGCTACATTTTTAACACCTTCTTTAATCATACTTTGTGCTAAAACTGTAGCTGTTGTTGTTCCATCTCCTGCAACATCATTTGTTTTTGTTGAAACTTCTTTTACTAATCTTGCTCCCATATTTTCAAATTTATCTTCTAATTCTATTTCTTTTGCAATTGTCACACCATCATTTGTAATTAGTGGTGCTCCAAAGCTTTTATCTAAAACTACATTTCTTCCTTTTGGTCCTAATGTTACTTTTACTGTATCTGCTAATTTATTTACACCTTCTAATAAAGATTTTCTTGCATCTTCTCCAAATTTAATCATCTTTGCCATTTTACCTAATCTCCCTTCATTCTTATTTTAAATATTTTTTATTCAACTATTGCTAAAATATCATCTTGTTTTAAAATTATATATTCTACACCTTCGTATTTTACTTCAGTTCCAGCATATTTGCTAACAATTACATTATCACCTTTTTTAACATCCATAGGCTCTAATTTTCCATCTATTTTTTCTCCTGGACCTACTTCTATAATTTCTGCAATTTGTGGTTTTTCTTTAGCACTATTTGCTAAAATTATTCCACTTTTAGTTGTTTCTTCGCCTTCTTTCATTTTTACTAATACTCTGTTTCCTAATGGTTTAATCATTTAAATTACCTCCTTTAATATTAGCACTCTTTCTATGTGACTGCTAATAATTTATACCCAAAACTAAAAAAAGTCAATAGTATTTATTAAATTTCACACAAAATTCACATATCTATTTTATTCACTAAAATAATTTTTATGACAATAAATTTATTTAAATGATTTCGACAAATTTAGACAAAAATGAGAGGAAAAGGACTGTCCCCCTCTCTTGCAATTTTCCTTTCTTATATGTATAATACTGGTATGAAAAAGTTAATTGTGAATGAAAAATATGATGGAAAAAAGTTAAATACATTTTTGTTAGATAATATTGAAAATCTTTCTAACAATTTGTTATATAAAACTCTTAGAAAAAAAGATATTAAAGTTAATGGAAAAAGAGTAAATCAAAATATCAATCTAAATTTAGGAGATGAAGTTTTAGTATATATTTCTGATGATTTATTAAATAATTCTAATTCTATTAAATTAGATATCTTTTTTGAAGATGAAAATATTTTAGTTATAAATAAGCCATATAATTTAGAAGTTACAGGAAAAAATAGTTTAACAAGTATTGTTCATAAAAAGTATGAAAATTCTTTGTTTAAACCTATGCCTTGTCATAGAATTGACAGAAATACTACAGGTTTAGTTTTATTTGCAAAAAATGAATTATCTCTTAATATCTTACTTGATAAGTTTAAAAATCATGAAATTGAAAAACATTATTTAGCTTTGGTTTATGGTCATCCCAAAGAAAGTTTTAAAAGATGTGAAGCTTATCTATTTAAGGATAATAAAAAGTCTAGAGTATATATTAGTGATAGCTTTAAAAAAGGATATCAAAAAATTATAACTTCTTACTCAGTTTTAGAAAAAAGAAATGATAATACTTCTCTTTTAGATGTTCAAATTGAAACTGGAAAGACTCATCAAATTAGAGCTCATTTAGCTTTTTTAGGTTTTCCAATTATAGGTGACCGGAAAATATGGAAAAAATGAAATTAATAAAAAGTTCGGAAAAAAATATCAAATGCTTGAAAGCTATATTTTAAAATTTAATTTTAAAAAAGATAGTGGGATTTTAAATTATCTTAAATGTAAACAATTTATCCTTGAAAATAAATATATGTAATTTGGAGGCTTTTATTATGATTAATGAAAAGTTACAAAAATATATTGAAGAAAATATTTTTCCTGTATATTCTAAAAATGACTTAGGACATAATTTAAATCATATTAAATATGTAATTAAAAGAAGTTTAAAATTTGCAAAACAATTAGATGAAATTAATTTAGACATGGTATATACAATTGCTTCTTATCATGATATAGGTCACCATATTAATCCTAAAGAACATGAAATTGTTTCTGCAAAAATACTTTGTGATGATAAAAATTTAAGAAAATTTTTTAATGAAGATGAAATATTAATTATGAAAGAAGCTGTTGAAGATCACAGGGCTTCTTCTAAAAAAGAACCTAGATCTATTTATGGAAAAATTGTATCTTCTGCAGATAGAAATACTTCTGTAAATGCTTCTATCAAAAGAGCATATCAATATGCTTTAAAAAACAAAGAAATTAGCTCTATATATTCTAGAATTGATGAATGCAGAAATCATTTGTTAAATAAATTTGGAACAAATGGTTATGCAAGAGACAAAATGTATTTTATAGATGATGAGTATGATAATTATTTAAGAGATATTACTTCTCTTTGTGAAAATAAAGATGATTTTACTAAAAGATTTCTAGAAGTAAATGAAATTTCCGATAAAGACCTACTTAATGTTTAATTTACTATATTTTACTATTTTCTTAGCTTGATAAAAGTTTTAAAATATAGTATAATTAAAAGGTACTTTATGGGGATGTAATGGTTTCGACATATTACTAGAAGGATAGATAGCAAGTAGTGGATGGTCGCTTTGGCCACTATAAAAAAGCGAAATTAAATATAAACGCTGATAGAGAAGAATTAGCATTAGCTGCCTAAGTTGCAGCTACGCTTTACTAATTAGCCCCAACCTTTTTAGATAAAGTGTCATATTAGTTGGGAAACAAAGCTACTTTTTCCTTTAAAGTAGTAGGTATTTTAAAAGGATATATTTTAGATAAACCTGTTTGTTGGTATATCTAAAATGAATTTTAAAAACAAACTAAACTTGTAGAAGTCTATGTGGAAGGTATTATGGACAGGAGTTCGACTCTCCTCATCTCCACCATTATGCGGGTATAATTTAGTGGTAGAATGCAATGCTTCCGACCTTGTCGCGAGGGTTCGATTCCCTCTACCCGCTCCATTAACTTAAATCGTCGTCCTTTGGCGAAGTATTAATAAATCAACTATAATCGGTTGATTTTTTTATTGCCTTTAACTTAAAAAAAGAAAAATGGTACGATATTATTAAAATTATAAAAATTTCAATCAAGCGCTTGACATTATCAAACATTTGTTTTATAATGTTGCTAATCTAATACGAGGATGTGAATTAATGGAAGAAAATAAATTACCAATTCAAAATGAAATATCTAATGAAGAAATAAAAAATTTAATATATACCATAAGAGGAAAACAAGTAAT
>CALXCM010000050.1 GCA_944386785.1 uncultured Clostridia bacterium
TTTTAATTTCTTAAAACTTTCCGCTTTGGTTTTTTCTCTAAAGGATTTTATTGTTTACTTTTCAATGTACTTTTTGTATCCCGTAATGCGGGACGATTATTATTATACATGCACCTTTTATTTTTGTCAACACTTTTTTTAAAAAAAATTTAAAATTTTTTAAGAAATTTTTTCCACCCTATTTTTATGCCTTTTTTTCTTATATTTTCTTCTTGTTATAAACATAAAAATACACCTCAAAATGTTAAGTTTTTTTCTCACATTTTAGGTGTATTTTATTTTTTATCTTCCTAATACTGTAATTACAAAATAATTTGCAAGTCCTGTTTCATTATCATATTCTATTTCAACATTATATTTCATGTTTTTTGTTTCTTCTAAGAAGTTATTTAATGTAGTTTTTACATTTTCGTCATGATTATTTGAATCTATCTTTATTTTAAATACATTGCTTCCAGTAACTTCTATAGAACTAAAGAAGCTATCCATTGTATTTATTAGGCTTTCTATTCTTTCTGTGTCTAAATTGTTTCCTTTATAGATTTCAAATTGTGAATTATATCTTGATTTTTGAGTTTCTGTTACTCCTCCACCTTCTATTGTTTGCATTTGTTTTAAAATTTGCAAGTCTACTAATGCATTTCTTATTTCTTCTATATTAATTGTTCTGCCTAATTCTTCTATTCTTGTATTTATATTGTTTTTTATTGTATTTAATAAACTATTTAATTGTTCTTGATTTAGTTCATTTAGTACTATACTATTTTCATTATCTAAGACAAATTGTGAGTCAAAATTAGATACTATATTTATATTATCTGTAATATTTAAGTTTAACTCTCTTTGTCCTACTTTATAATTTATATCATAAGTTTGTTTACAGGTATTTCCGTTTACTGTTCTATCTCTATCTATTTTTAAATTTTTTATATCTCCATTATTGTTTATTTGTGCTGAAAATGTAGTTTTTGTTTGTTGTAACACTAAATTTACATCATATTCTATACTTGGTCCTTTTAAATAAAACCTTGTATATATTTCTGGCAACATATCTAGTGTTATTTCATAGTCCCCTAATAGAGCATTTATTCTTACTGTTATTCCATCTGTTTGATAGACTGTAATTGTTCTTGATTCTTGTCCTATTCTGTTTTTATTTATTTCTTGTATTTTTTCATCTATAAATTGTTTATAATTTTCTACTAAATTAAAACTTTTTGTTTGATTAAATGCTATATAATATGTATTTAATATTTTGTCTAAGTTTTCTATTTTAGATAAAATCACATTTTCTTCTTTTAATTTGCTTAGTATTTGCATATATAAGTCATACATTTGCTCTTTTGTAAGAGTAAGTGTATAACAATTTGTTATATAATTGTTCCCATCTATTTCTATTTTTTCTTTTGTTTTTGTTTTAAAGTTTTTTGAATCTATATTTTCTAAAGCTTCTCCTAGATATTTATTACTAATACTTTCAATTTCTTCTTTTGAAACTGTTAAAATATCATTAATCGCATTTTCTACTTCTAATGAATTTGATATACTTTCATTTTGGGAATTTTCATTTTTTAGTTTTCCGCATTAAATCTTCAAAGCTATTATCATCTACTAATAAGTATTGTTTAAAAAGATCAGAAAATCTTATTCCATATTTAGAGTTATCTTTTACATATTCTAATTCTGCTATTTTTTCATCGTTTTGATTTAATTTTATATTATTATATCTGTAGTTATTTTGTTTGTCTACTTGCCCTAAAACGCCTATTTTTAGAGTATTTATTTGATTATTTGCTGATTCTTCTTGGGTTAAATTTCCGTCTTTATAATTTATATCTATACTAGTATCTGTTATGTATTTATTTTCATTTAATTTTGTAATATAGTCATTAGTTGTTACTTTATTTACATATCCTTCTAAATGATTTGTTGTCTGACCTAAGTATTTGACAAATAGAGTTTTACTTGATTTAAATAAATCAGTTTTTAAATAAAGTAATGCAAAAACTCCTGCTATTATAGCTAAAATTAATAACACAACAAGTATTATAATTGCTCTTCTTTTTTTTCTTGCCATCATTTTTTGGTTCCCCCTTATTCTTTTGTTTTCATTTTTCTTTGTTTTACAGCTTCATACAAAACAATTCCTGTTGATACTGATGCATTTAATGAAGTAACTTTTCCAAGCATTGGGATTTTTACTAAAAAGTCACATGATTTAGTAACCAATTTACTCATTCCGCTTCCTTCATTTCCTATTACTATTCCAATAGGTCCTGTCAAATCTTGCTCATAATAATATTTATTAGTATTTACATCTGTACCACAAATCCAAAGGCCATCCTTTTTTAATTTTTCAATAGTATCTGAAATATTTGTAACTCTTGCTATTTTCATATGTTCTACTGCACCTGCTGATACTTTGTTAACAGTACTGTTTACTGCTGCTGCTCTTCTTTTTGGAATAATTACTCCATGTACTCCTGCTGTTTCTGCTGTTCTAATTATTGAACCTAAATTATGTGGGTCTTCTATTCCGTCTAGTATCAATAAAAACGGATCTTCATTTTTGCTTTTTGCATATTCTAAAATATCTTCTACTTCACAATATTCAAATGGAGGAACTTGTGCAATAACTCCTTGATAGTTTTGAACTTTTGCCATACTATCCATTTGTTTTTTATCTTTTTCTACAATAATTATTTTCCTTTGTTTTGCCATTGAAATTATTTTGTTTATAGAACCATGTTTTTCTCCTCTTGTTATAAATATCTTGTTTATGTCTTTTCCGCTTTCTAATAATTCTATTACTGAATTTCTTCCTTCTACTTGGTCTACTTCTTGCATATTTTCTTTTTTATTTTTCATTTTATCATTTCCTTTATTTAATCATCTAATTTTAATACTGATAAAAATGCTTCTTGAGGTATTTCTACATTTCCTATTTCACGCATTTTCTTTTTTCCTCTTTTTTGTTTTTCTAAAAGTTTTTTCTTTCTTGTAATATCTCCACCATAACATTTTGCTAAAACATCTTTTCTTAGTGCTGATATTGTTTCTCTTGCAATTATTTTTCCTCCAATTGCTGCTTGAATTGGAATTTTAAATAATTTTCTTGGAATTACTGTTTTTAGCTTTTCTACCATTTTTTTACCTCTGTCATATGCGCTATCTTTGTGTACTATAAAGCTTAGAGCATCTACTGGTTCTCCATTTATATAAATATCTAATTTTACTAAACTAGACCTTCTATATTCTTTAAATTCATAGTCTAAAGAGGCATAGCCTTTAGTTTTTGATTTTAAATTATCGAAAAAGTCGTATATTACTTCATTTAAAGGCATTTCATATATTAATGTTACTCTATTTTCGTCTAAGTATTTCATATCAATATATATTCCTCTTCTTCTTTGACATAATTCCATAATGTTTCCTACATATTCTTTTGGTGTTAATATATTTGCTGTAACATAAGGTTCTTCTATATATGATATTTCTTGTGGAGATGGCAAGTCTTCTGGATTATATAGTTCTATTATTTCTCCATCAGTTTTATGTACTTTATATATAACTGAAGGTGCTGTTGTAATTAATCCTAAGTCAAATTCTCTATCTAATCTTTCTTCTATTATTTCTAGATGTAATAGCCCTAAAAATCCGGCATCTAAAACCAAAACCTAATGCTTTAGATGTTTCTTGTTCAAATTCTAAAGCTGCATCATTTAATTGTAATTTTTCTAATGCTTCTTTTAATTCTTCATATTGACTACCATCTACAGGGTAAATTCCGCAATATACCATTGGTGTTACTTTTTTGTATCCTTTTAATGGATTATCTGCTGGATTATTGTTTAATGTTATTGTATCTCCAACATGAATATCTTGAAGAGATTTTATACTAGCTGCAATATATCCTACTTCTCCTGCTTTTATTTCTTTTGCTGGCATATAATTTCCTGGCACAAAATATCCTACTTCTGAGACAGTAAAAACTTTATTTGTTGCCATAAGTTTTATTTCGTCTCCTACTGCAACTTTGCCATCCATTACTCTTACATAGGCTACTGCACCTTTATAATTATCATAATATGAGTCAAATATTAAGCATTTTGTTTTAGCATTTTCATCTCCTTTTGGAGATGGCAAATCTGTTACTATTCTTTCTAATACTTCTTCTACATTTAAACCAGTTTTTGCTGAAATACAAGGTGCATCCATTGCGGGAATTCCTATTATATCTTCAATTTCTTTTTTTACTTCATCTACCCTTGCATTTGGCAAATCTATTTTATTTAATACTGGAAGTATTTCTAAGTTATTGTCTATTGCTAAATATACATTTGCTAATGTTTGAGCTTCAACACCTTGACTACTATCTACTACTAAAATTGCTCCGTCACATGCAGCTAAACTTCTTGAAACTTCATAATTAAAGTCCACATGTCCTGGTGTGTCTATTAAATTAAAAGTATATTCTTGTCCATCTTTTGCCTTGTAAATCATCCTAACAGCCTGAGACTTAATTGTAATTCCTCTTTCTTTTTCAATATCCATATTATCTAATACTTGGCTTTCCATTTCCCTTTTAGATAATACTCCTGTCATTTCAATTAATCTATCTGCTAGGGTTGATTTACCATGATCTATATGAGCTATTATACTAAAATTTCTAATGTGTTCTTGTCTACTATTCATATTTCCTCCATGTTTTATTTTACATTTTGTCACACATATTTTAACATAGCAAATAAAAAATCTCAATAGCACACAATACCATCTTTTAAATTATATACATTTTTATACCCAAGATTTATTAACTCCTCTTGTGCTTGTTTGCTTCTTATGCCTGAACTACAATAAACTAATATTTTCTCATTCTTATTTTTCACAATGTTTTTTATTTTTTCTTTTATCTCATATTCAGGAATTAAAATTGCACCATTTAAATGTCCTTCTTCATATTCTTGTTTACTTCTCACATCTATAATTGTAACTTCATTTTTAGTAAAATTTTCTAGTTCTTCTTTACTTATTTCTTTTTCCATATTATCCACCTATTTTATTATATGAATTTTTTCATTTTTAGTGCTTATCCACAAGTATCTTTTATTTTTCCACAGGCTTTTACAGTTATCCACAATTATTTTTCTTGTTTTATCTTACTTTTTCGACAAAGTTCTTTTACAATAATATTTCTTTTTTGTTGTTTAAAATTGCTTTTTGCCGCCATAAACCTTTATTTTTCTACATTTTATGCTATTTATCTTCCTTTTTCTTGCCTTTTATTACATATTTATTTCGTATATATTACAATTTATGTTATCTTTTTGTTATTATGTTACTCAAAATTATCGACATTTTTCGATTTTTACAACTGTGGAAACTGTGGATAACTTTGTGAATAACTTTAAATACTCATTTTGCGTTTTTAAGTTATTCACATCATATGTTGATATCTTTTTTTGTACTTTTCTTAAAACTTTTTTGTTAGTTTTTATGTGTACTTTGTTTTGTTCTTGTATAAAATTTTTAAAAGCTTGCAACCCATTCTAGTTACAAGCTTTTATTGTTTTTCACTATTTTTTACTTTTTAAATTTTTGTAAACCTTTTTAGACATATTATTTTATTATTAGCCAAATTATTAATATAATTTCTAGTATTGTAATAAAGGGAAATCCTATTACAAATCTTAATTTCTTTGTTTTATGTCTAAATGTGTACATTCCTGCAATTGTTCCTATTCCTCCACCTAGTGCTGTTATTAGAAATAATGTTTTTTCTGGGATTCTCCAACTTCCTTTAATTGCTTTTCTCTTATCTAACCACATTACAAAAAATCCTATTAAGTTTATTACAATAAAGTATATTATTATATTTTGCACTGTAAATATTTCATTTATATTAATCTTTGTCATAGTTTACTCCTTATTTTGAGATTTTTGGGGACGGTGCTTTTTTGTCTCAAGTATTAGATGTCTCATTCGACAAATTTAGACAAAAATGAGAGAAAAGAGAACTGTCCCCTTTTATGCGAATAGACTTATTTGGTTGCTTTGGCTCATTCCTTTTAGACATCCATAGTTTTTAAGCAAGTCTGTTACTGAGTTTCCTACTTTTGAACGGATTTTTAGGTCATCTATTGACATGAAATGTCCTTCTTCTCTTGCTTTTGCTATTCCTTCTGCTGCTACTGTTCCAAGTCCTGGTATGCTATTTAGTGGTGGTCTAATTTTTCCATCTTCTACTAAAAATTTTGTTGGATGGGATTTATATAAATCCATTGGCAAGAATTCAAATCCTCTTTCATACATTTCTAATACTAGTTCTAGGATTGAATACATATTTTTGTCTTTTACTGTTGCACTATTTCCAAGCAAATCTATTTCTTTCATTTTATTTTTTACTTTTTCTTTTCCAAAAATCATACAGTCACTATCAAATTCGTCTGCTCTAATTGAGAAAAATGCTGCATAATATGCTAGCGGTTCATGTACTTTAAACCATGCTATTCTAAAAGCGTTTGTTACATATGCTGCTGCATGTGCTTTTGGAAACATGTATTTTATTTTTTCACATGATTTTATATACCAATC
>CALXCM010000051.1 GCA_944386785.1 uncultured Clostridia bacterium
TCTAGCAACAACTAAGGTGATAACAAATAATTTTTACTTACTGGCATCTCACCACCACCAGCTCTCTTTTAAAGATATTATATTATTTGCCTTGTCCTTGTTACAGTTTTTTACATTTATGAAAATATTATACCATCTTTTTTTAATTTTTCAAGTATTTTTCATAATTTTTTTACATTTTTTATCTCATTTATTATTACATCTCTTACTTTATTTTATTTTCCATATTATTTTATATATTTTTTACATCTCTTACTTAATTTTCATTTTACACTGCAAACAATTCACTACCTAAGTCTTTTTTCCACTCTTCTAATTCTTCTAGTCTTTTAGCAAATACACCATCTCTCATTTTTAGAACTTTTATTGCTTGTCTAAATTCTGCATGTTCTACATCATTGTATGCTTGTAATGAATATATTTTTTCAAAATGATTATCAATATCATCAAATCTTTTTGAAATGCTTTCATCCATTCTTTGCAATACATCCATAAGATCTAGCCTATCACTTTTTCTTTGTTCTTCTAAGTCGTCTACTCTACCTTTTAACTTAATGATTTGTAGAGTGTTTTCTGCTGTAACTTTTTCTAATTTTTCTATTGCTTTAGTGTTTTCTTTTGTGATTTTTTCTAGTTTTTCTATTGCTACTGTGTTTTCTTTTGTTGCTTCTTCTAGGCTGTTAACTTTTGTTTCTAATCCGTCCACTTTAGTTTCTAAGTTATCAACTTTAACTTCCAAGCCATCTACTTTAGTCTCTAACTTATCAACTTTTATTTCTAGATTATCTACTTTTGTTTCTAAGTTGTCAACTTTTACTGTTAAATTACCTATTGCTTTTCCTAAAGTTTTTACTTGCTCTAAAATTTCATTTGCAATTGCATCATTCATTTTTCTCACCTCATTTCTGTTTTAAATTTTTCGCCCCTATGTGTTACCACCTATTTAACCACAAAGTTTTTGAAAAGTCAATAAAAAAGAAACAAAAAAGTAAACTTTTTTGTTTTCTGTCTTTTTTATTAACCATTAAGTTCTACTAGTCTTTTTGTCTCTTTTGCAATCATCAATTCTTCATTTGTTGGTATAACAAATACTTTTATTTTTGATTCTGGTTTTGAAACTTCTTTTTCTTCTCCTCTTTGATTATTTAATTCTTCATCAATTTCTACACCCATAAATTTTAGTTTTTCGCAAATGCCTTGTCTTATTTTTATTTGGTTTTCTCCAACTCCTCCAGTAAACACAATATAGTCTATTCCGTTCATTGCTGCTGCATATTTTGCAATATATCCTGCAACACTGTATTTAAAGTTTTCCATAGCTATTTTTGCTCTTTTGTTTCCTTCGTTTGAAGCATTTTCTATTACTCTAAAATCTGGTGCTAATCCTGATATTCCCATAACTCCTGATTTTTTGTTTAATATATTTTCCATTTCTTCTGCTGATATGTTTTCTTTTTTCATAATATATGTTAATACTGATGGATCTAAGTCTCCTGACCTTGTTACCATTGGAATTCCTCCAAGTGGTGTTAATCCCATACTTGTGTCTACTGATTTTCCACCATCTATCGCACAAATACTTGAACCTTGACCTAAGTGACATGTTACAATTTTCATATCTTTTATGTCTTTATTTTCAATTTCTGCTAATCTTTGTGATACATATTTATGAGATGTTCCATGGAATCCATATTTTCTTATTCCATATTTTTCGTAATATTCATAATGAATTGGATAAATATATCTTTCTTCTGGTATTGTTTGGTGAAATGCTGTATCAAATACTCCAACCATTGGTTTATCTGGCATTACTTCTTTGCATGCATTTATTCCTAAGATACATGCTGGATTGTGAAGTGGTGCTAGGTCTGTACATTCTTCTAATATTTTTACTACTTCATCATTTATTATTACTGGCTCAGAAACTTTTTCTCCTCCATGAACAAGTCTATGGCCTATTGCTTCTATTTCATCTAGGCTATCTATTACTTTATATTCTGGATTTGTTAGTTGTTCTAATGTAAATTTAATTGCATCTACATGATTATATGCTGGATTTTTTATTTCATATTTATTTCCATTTACTTTGTGTGTTATAAATGCTTCATCTTCTCCTATTCTTTCATATTTTCCAGAAGCTAAAACTTCTTCAGTCTCCATATCTATTAATTGATATTTTAAAGATGAACTTCCACAATTTAAAACTAAAATTTTCATTTTTCTATTTCCTTTCTTTTTTATTTTAATATTAATTTTTCTGTTTTTTTAGCAATCATAAGCTCTTCATTTGTAGGAACTACAAATACATCTATTTTAGAATTTTTAGATGAAATCTTTCCTTCTATTCCTTTTAACCTTTGATTTTCTTCTTCATTTAATTCTACTCCAAAAGCTTTTAAATATTTACAGATTTCTCTTCTTGAGTCTTGACCTTTTTCACCAACTCCTGCTGTGAATGATATTACATCTGCCCCATTCATTGCAACCATACATTTTACTATATACTCTGCAGCTACTTTATGGAAAATCTCTAAAGCTAAACATGCATTTTTATCTCCTTCAAAAGCTTCTTGTTCTATATCTCTAAAATCCACTGATACCATAGAAACACCATAAGCTCCTGATCTTTTATTTAATATATTTTCCATTTCTTCAGCTGATAAATTTTCTTTTTTCATTATATATGTTACAACAGATGGATCTAAATCTCCTGACCTTGTTCCCATTACAATTCCACCAAGTGGTGTTAGTCCCATACTTGTTTCTACAGACTTTCCGTTTTTTATAGCTGTAATACTTGCACCTTGACCTAGATGGCAACTTATAATTTTTAGGTCTTTTACATCTTTTCCTAAAAGCTCTGCTGTTCTTAATGCTACATATTCATGAGATGTTCCATGGAAGCCATATTTTCTTATTCCATATTTTTCATAATATTCATATGGAATTGGATATATATATTTATCTTCTTCTATTGTTTGATGGAAAGCTGTGTCAAATACTGCAACCATTTTCATATCTGGAACAACTTTTTTACATGCTTCTATTCCAAGTAAAGCTGCAGGGTTATGTAGTGGTGCTAAATCTATACATTCTTTTATTCCTTTAATTACTTCATCTGTAATTAAAACAGGTTCTGAAAATTTTTCTCCACCATGAACAACTCTGTGTCCAATTCCTCCTAACTCACTTAAATCTTTTATTACTCCATAATGTTTACTTGTAAGTCTTCTAAACACAAATTTAATTGCTCTTTCATGATTTTCAGCAAAATGTTCAAATTTATGAGACACTCCATTTACTTTATGTGTTAAAAACGAATTTGATTGACCTATTCTTTCAAAATATCCTTTAGCTAACATTTGATTATTATCTGTTTCAATTACTTGATACTTTAAAGATGAACTACCCGAATTTAATACTAATATTTTCATATATTGCTCCTTTCAATGTCCAATTGGGGACAGGTCCATTTGGACATTTTTGTCCATTTTGGGACACTTCTTGATTTAAATATTTCTCTAATTATTGCTTTGAGCTTGTACTGCAGTAATTGCAACAACTCCTGCTATATCTTCTTTTGAACATCCTCTTGACAAGTCATTTACTGGTTTTGAAATACCTTGACAAAGTGGTCCATATGCTTCTGCTTTTGCTAATCTTTGTACTAATTTGTATCCAATATTTCCTGCATTTAAGTCTGGGAATATTAATACATTAGCTTCTCCTTTTAGTGGACTTCCTGGTGCTTTTGATTTTGCAATTTCAGGAATTATTGCAGCATCTAATTGAAGTTCTCCATCTACTATCAAATCTGGCATTTTTTCTTTTACTCTTCTTGTTGCTTCTATTACTTTTTCTGTTAAAGCTGATTTTGCACTTCCATATGTAGAGTATGAAAGCATTGCTACTTTTGGCTCTTTTCCTACTAGTTGTCTAAAACTTTTGCTAGAAGATATTGCAATTTCTGATAAACTTTTAGCATTTGGATCTTCATTTAACCCACTATCTCCAAATATGAATGTTCCATTTTCTCCATATTTGCAATCTGGTACTACCATAACAAAAAAAGCTGAAACTAATTTGGTATTAGGCGCTGTTTTTAAAATTTGAAGTGCTGGTCTTAATGTATCAGATGTTGAATGAATAGCTCCTGATACTAGGCCATCTGCCATATTTTCTTTTAGCATTAACATTCCAAAATATACTGGGTCTTTTACTAATTCTTTTGCTTGTTCTTCAGTCATTCCTTTATGTTTTCTTAAGTTATATAGAAGTTCTACAAATTCAGAATATTCTTTTGCACTATTTGGATCTACTATTTTTGCTTCAGATATATCTATATTATTTTCTTTTGCTTTTTTTAATATTTTTTCTTCATTTCCAACTAATATGATTTTTGCATATCCTTCTTCTATTACTTGTTTAGTTGCTTCTAAAACTCTTATATCTTCGCTTTCTGGAAGTATAATTGTTTTAATATCTTTACTTGCTCTTTTTTTAATTTCATCTATGAAAACTGACATTTTTTTCTCCTTCCTTAATTTCTATTTCTTGTACATTATATAAGTAAAAAAGTAAAAGCACAAGTATTTTTCTTAAAAACTTGTACTTTATTTATATTAATATTACATTAATGCTTTTATATCTTCATCTTGTTTTAGATTTTCTGATATAAAATGATATGCTTGCTTATTTTGCTTTACAGCAATTAAAGCTAATTCTTTATCATTTTGAAGGTCGCTCGATGCATATTTTATAATTATCCCTTTATTTTCTACTGCTGCTTTTACAACTTCTCTATCTGCTCTTAGTTCTTTACTTGCAAAATATAGAGCTTGTCCATATCTTTTACAGCTTTCTAAAACGATTTCTCTATCTGCTTTTAATTTTTCTGATGCATAACATATTGTCCAAGGGGCATTTTCCACACCTAGCTTTATTACATCTTTATCATTTTTTAGTCTTAAACTTGCAAATTCTAGACTTTCTCCATCTTGTTTTAGGGCTTCTAACACAACTTCTTTATCATCTTGAAGCTCTGGACTTGCATATTCTAAAAGTTTTCCTTCTTCTTTTACAGCTTTTAACATAAATTCTTTATTGTTACAATTTTTCTTTACTTCCTCTATATCCATAATTACACTTCCATTCTAATGTCCAAATGGACCTGTCCCCTTTGGACATTTTTGTCCATTTGGGGACACTTCTATATTTTGGCAATTAATGCTTTGATTTTTATTCCTTGCTCTGAAAACATTTTCTCATGCTCTGTTTCTATGTTTTTTTCAAATATATTTTCATTATGTAAGTCATAAGTTTTTTTAAGAATTTTAAAACCTGATTCTTCAAAATATATTAAACTAGAATTAAATAAATCATCATCATCTGTTTTAAAATATATTTCTCCACCATCTACTAAAAATTCTTTGTATTTTTCAAGTTGTCTTGTATGTGTTAATCTCTTTTTTCTATGTTTTCCTTTTGGCCATGGATTACAAAAATTTATATATATTCTATCTACCTTATCATTTTTATCTAGAATAAGTAGAATTCTTTCTATATCAAATCTTGTAATTAATACATTTTCTGGCTCAATGTTTTTTTCTTTATATTCATTTTCTATATTTCTTTTTGCTAAGCCTAGCATTGCATCTACTAAATCAATTGCTAAAAAATTAATATTTTGATTTTCTACTGCAAGTTTTGATATGAATTGTCCTTTACCACATCCTAGTTCTAGATAAAATGGTAAATTAGGGTTTTTAAAATAATTTTTCCATTTTCCTTTCCATTCTTCTGGGTTATCTTCATAAAATTTACTTGCTTCTAATTCTGGTCTTGCCCATTTTTTATATCTTATTCTCATTTTGCCTCTCCTATTTTTTTATTAACTTTTCTATTTCTTCTTTTGAAAGTCCAGTGTATTTTTTAATAGTTTCTATTTCTATATTATCTTTTAACATTTTCTTTGCAATTTCTATTGATTTTTCTCTTTTTCCTTCGTTTCTTGCATAATCTTTTCCTGCTCTTTCATCCCATATCGCTTTTTGTCTCAAATCTGCTATTCTTTGCATCTTTTCGTCTTCACTTATTACTCTTAATTTTTCTCTTGCTTCTTTTATTTCTTCTATTTCTTCTTCTTTTTGCATATA
>CALXCM010000052.1 GCA_944386785.1 uncultured Clostridia bacterium
TAATAAATAAAATAAATATCAATATTAATATGGAAATGATAAATGATTTTATAAATAAATTTGGAGTATGGATATTAATTATAAGTACAGTAATTATGTATTTTATATCTTATAAAATCGCATATAAAATATATAAAAATAAAGAAGAGTAGAAAGATATTGTAAATAAGGATTTGACTAGATGCTTATTTGCTATATCATAACAAAGTAGATGAGATTATTTATGGCAGATTCAAAAATATCTTTAGGAAAAATTCTAGAATTAGATATAGAAAACTAAAGAAGGATAAAATTAAAAAACATTGGGAGTGATAGCATGAAATATGAGTATAATAAACTAGTAAGAGATAAAATACCAGAAGAAATAAATAAAGTAGAAGGAAGAAAAGCAAATTATAAAATCCTAGATGAAGAAGAATATTTAAAAGAGCTTGATAAAAAACTTTTTGAGGAAGCAAATGAATTTGTAGAAGAACATAGTATAGAAGAACTTGCTGATTTAGTAGAAGTTATGGAAACTATAATAAATGCAAGGAATTTAAAATGTGAAGATATAGAAAAAGTACGAAAAATTAAAAATGATAAAAAAGGAAAATTTGAAAACAAGATTTATTTAAATTATGTAGAACAAAACTATGTGGATAAAAGAGAAGAAGAGGAGTCAAAAAAGAATTGGAGAAACACTAAAACATATAATGTAATCACTTTATGTGGTTCTATAAAATTTAAAGAAGAATTTTTAAAAGTTAAAGAAAAGCTTGTTTTAGAAGGAAATATTGTACTTACTCCTAATTTTTTTAATAATATTAAAAAAGAAGACATAAATATAACTACAAAAACTATGTTAGATAAAATGCATAAACAAAAAATAGATATGTCAGACGAAATATATGTAATTAATCCTAATGGATATATAGGAGAGAGTACAAAATTAGAAATTGAATATGCAAAAAGAAAAAACAAAAAAATCTCTTATTTAGAATAAGCTAAAATTACTAAAAGCAAAAAAGTCGTTAGGAAAATGTGTGAGTATGCGACAAAAGTCGTTGAAAAAATGTGTGAAGATACAACAAAAGTCATTAGAAAAATGTGATAAAAACAAAAAAGTCGTTTGATTTTTGTGAAAAACCATGATATACTATAATTAACTACCAAAAGGGAGAGTGATTATATGTACAGAGAAAAAATAGAAGAATTAAAAAAATGGAAAGAATCAAAAAATAGAAAACCTTTAATTATAAGAGGAGCAAGACAAGTAGGAAAAACTTGGCTTATGAAAGAATTTGGCAAAAATTATTATGAGAAATGTGCATATATAAATTTTGATGATAATACAAGAATGGATAAACTTTTTGAAGAAGACTTTAATTTAGATAGAATAATACAAGGTTTTAAAATTGAATCAGGAGTTAATATAGAAGCGGAAAATACATTAATTATTTTAGATGAGATTCAAGAAACACCTAAAGCTTTAAAAGCATTGAAATATTTTTGCGAAAATGCAAGGGAGTATCATATTATATCAGCAGGTTCTCTTTTAGGTGTTGCAATACATGAAGGAACTTCTTTTCCAGTAGGTAAGGTGGATTTTTTAGATTTAAAACCATTAAGTTTTTTTGAATTTATAGAAGCAATAGGAGAAGAAGAAATATTAAAATTATTAAAAAATAATGATTTTGATATGATTAATGTATTTAGTACAAAACTAAAAGACTATTTAAAACTATATTATTATGTAGGTGGTATGCCAGAAGTTGTAAACGCTTATACTCAAAATAAAGATTTAATAGAAGTTCGTGCTATACAAAAAAGACTGTTAGAAGCATATGAACAAGATTTTTCAAAACATGCCCCAACTAATATTGTTCCAAGAATTAGACAATTATGGAATAATATACCTACACAACTTGCAAAGGAAAATAAGAAATTTATATATGGACTAGTAAAGCAAGGTGCAAGAGCAAGAGAATATGAAATAGCTTTATCTTGGCTAATTGACTGCGGACTAGTATATCAAATAAACAGAGTAAATAATAGCAAAGTTCCATTATCTGCATATCAAGATTTTACTGCTTTTAAACTATACTTGTTAGATGTTGGTTTACTTTCTGCAATGTCAGGAATAGACTCAAAAACTCTTTTAGAAGGAAACGAAGTTTTTGAAGAATTTAAAGGTAGTTTAACAGAACAATATGTATTATGCCAATTAAAAGAGTGTACAGATTTAGATGTATTTTATTGGACTTCATCTTCAGGAGTAGCAGAAGTTGACTTTATAACACAAGTAGGAAAAAATAATGTTCCAATAGAAGTAAAATCTAGTGAAAATTTACAATCAAAAAGTTTGAAGACTTTTGTAGAAAAATATAATACTAAAATTAATGTTAGGACTTCAATGTCAAATTATAGAAAAGAAGATTGGTTGACAAATATACCTTTATATAGTATTGGAAATATTAAAACAATAGTAGAAAAGGAGTAATAATATGATAATCTTTAGTAAAGAAGACGGTTTTATTAAACCACAAGGGATTAGAAATCTTGAAGGGAAACACGATTTGAATATTAAACTACCACATATAGCCATTGGAGTTTTTTCAGAACATTTATTTAATGATATTATTAGAAGGCTTGATAAAAGCGAGAAAATAGGAGAGGTAACAGAACATCGATATGTTTATATATTAGAATATAAAAATATTAAATTAACATTATTTCAAGCTGGTGTTGGTGGTTCTTGGATAAGCCATGACATTGAAATACTAAATTCTAATGGTGTAGATACATTTATAATATTTGGAAATTGTGGTGTTTTAGATAAAACCATAGAGGATTGTTCAATTATAATTCCAAACATAGCATATAGAGACGAAGGAACTAGCTATCACTATCTACCAGATTCAGATTATTTAGAATTAGATGATAAGTATAAAAAGATATTTAAAACAATATTAAAAGAAAATAATTTGAAATTTACAGAAGGTGCTACATGGACTATAGATGCTTTTTATAGGGAGACCAAAGAAAAAATAGAAATGTTTAAAAATAAAGGAGTAATTTGTGTTGAAATGGAAGGTGCTTCAATTGGAGCGATTTGTAAATATAAAAAGCTAGACTATTTTACATTTTATTATGCAGGTGATAATTTAGACTCTCAAGAGTGGGAAGAAAGAAGTATAACCCAACTAGCAAGTTTTGATAAAAAGATTAAAATTCCAATACTTGCCTTAGAATTAGCATATAGAATTGAAAATAAATAGAAGCGAATAAAAATGTAATTTAAAGTTATAGGTGATATTTATGATATATAAAAAAATATATAAGACTCCAGAAGGGTTTTCAGATATTATTTTAAATAGTGATGGGAAATACTTAACAGGACTATGGTTTGAAGGCTCAAGAAATATAAAAAAACATAAAATAGATTGTGAAGAAAAAGACTTACCAATATTTAATAAAACAAGTAAATGGCTAGATATATATTTTAGTGGTAATAAGCCAGATTTTACACCAGAGTATAAAATAGAAAATTTGACACCTTTTAGAAAAGAAGTAATAGATATTATGAATTCTATACATTTTGGAAAAACCTTAACATATAATGATATTTCTAAAGTTATTGCAAAAAAGAGAGGAATAGAAAAAATGTCTAGTCAAGCAGTTGGAGGAGCTGTTCGGATGGAATCCAATTTGTATTATTATTCCCTGTCATAGAGTTGTTGGAACAAATGGAAGTTTAACAGGTTATGGTGGTGGAATAAAAAATAAGGTTGAATTATTAAAATTAGAAGGAAATGATATGAGTAAATATTTTGTTCCAAAGAGAGGTACTTAAGTTATGATAAGATGTAAATGGTGTAATTTAAAAAATGAACTATATGTAAAATATCATGATGAAGAATGGTGTAAGAAAAATTTTGACGAAAAATATTTATATGAAATGCTAATTTTAGAATCTTTTCAAGCAGGACTTTCTTGGGAATGTGTATTAAACAAAAGGGAAAATTTTAGAAAGGCATTTGATAATTTTGATATAGATAAAATTTGTAATTATGATGAAAACAAAATACAAGAATTATTGAATAACAAAGGTATAATAAGAAATAAGCTAAAAATAAATGCAGCTATAAATAATAGTAAAATATTTAAAAATATTGTAAAAGAGTTTGGTTCATTTCATAATTATCTAAAAACATTTACAAAAGATATAACAATTTATGAAAATGATAAAACTACAAATAAATTATCAGACGATATTTCAAAAGACTTACAAAAAAGAGGTATGAAATTTGTAGGAAGCACAATAATTTATTCATATTTGCAAGCAATAGGTGTAATATATTCTCATGACAAAGAATGTTTTTTATATAAAGATAAATAAATAGTAACAAAACAAAAAACTTCTTTCATATTATATGATAACGAAAGGAGTTTTTATTATGGACTATGAATTAATGATGAATGGAAATGTAAAGATAGGGGAAAGAGCACCAGAATTTGAAGCTGATAGCACAATGGGGAAGATATCTTTAAATGACTATAAAGGAAAATGGTTAGTGTTTTTCTCTCATCCAGGAGATTTCACCCCTGTTTGCACAACAGAGATGATTGCTTTTACAAGGGCGAATACATATTTTGAAAAGTTGAATACAAAGCTTTTAGGTTTAAGTGTTGATAGTAATTCATCACATTTAGCATGGGTATATGATATTTATTGTAGAACTGGAATAAAAGTATCTTTTCCAATAATTGCTGATAGAAATGCTAAAATTGCAAGAAAATATGGGATGATAGCTAGTGAAGTAAGTACGACTGAAGCGGTTAGAAATGTATATATAATAGATGATAAAGGAATAATAAGAGCAATATTTATATACCCAATGAATGTAGGAAGATTTATACCAGAAATATTAAGAACTGTTCAAGCTTTGCAAATAGCAGATTGTACAAAAAATTCTACAGGAGCAAATTGGATTCCATATCAGCCTGTGATACTTGAGGTACCTAAAACATTTGAAGAACTAGAAGAAAGAAAACAAGAAATAGAAAAAAATAAAAACGGAATTAATTGGTATCTAAGTTTTAGAAATATCCCAGGAAATTGCCTAAATGAAACTAATAAAGAAAGTAATAATGAGTGTGATAAAAAAACATTAAAATCAGAAAAAAAGATAGAAAATAAAGCATAAAATATGTAGAAAGTGAAATAATAAATAAAGAAATCAAATGGAGGTAAAAAATATGGAAAAATCTCAAAAAATATATTGTGAAGTAGAAAGCTGCAGATTTAACAAAGATGGCAATATGTGCAATCTAAAAGAAATTCAAGTAAAACCAATTTGGGAAGATGTGAATGTAGAAGAAGCGGATGAATCAATGTGTGCAAGTTACGAAAAAGAGGAAAAATAAAAATTCCTCTTTTTTTCTTGACATGAGAAGAAAATAGAAATAAAATGAGTATAGCAAAAATAAAAGCAAATAAAGAAAGGAATGATATTATGTTAGTTACAACAAAGGATATGTTTGAAAAATCAATGAAAGAAGGATTTGCAATAGGAGCATTTAATGTAAATAATATGGAAATAATACAAGGAATTATGGATGCTGCTGCAGAAGCTAAATCTCCAGTTATATTACAAGCTTCATCTAGTGCAATTAAATATGCAAGAATAGGATATTTAATGAAAATGATAGAAGCTGCAGTTAAAGAACATCCAGAAGTACCAGTAGCTATTCATTTAGACCATGGACCAGATTTTGAAACAGCTAAAATGTGTATTGATAATGGATTTACATCAGAGATCTGAAGAG
>CALXCM010000053.1 GCA_944386785.1 uncultured Clostridia bacterium
AATTTATACAATTAAAAAAAAGAAGATGGACTTCACTTTAAAAAGGTCTATCTTCTTTTTTATTTAAAAACAATTTTAGGAATTTTTAAGTTCGCTCTCAAAATTTCATTTCTATTATTCGTAAAGTATTTTCTTGCATTCATAAATTATTTTTATCGTTTCGTATATTTTTTAAATTTGTGCAAATTCTATCAATTATCTTTATTGTTTTTTTATTTTTTATTACTTTATTTTAGCTTCGTTTATCATATTTTTCCAACCCGTTTCTAATTGCTATATTGATTAATTTAGAAATAGAAATTCCATATCTTTCTCTCATTTCTTCTAGTTTCTTATACATAGATTCTCTTACAATAACTGACCTTGCAACATTAATCTCATTATTTTCTTTTTTATATATAACAACTTTATCGCCTAAATTCAAATCACTAATACACGCATCTACAATTTTATTTATAGATGCATCTAGCTCATTTTCTGATATTTCTTTTAGTTTATCATACAAATTACCCTCAATTTCTGCTGATTTTTTTATCCATTTCTCTTTTCTTAAAAATCTATCATACCATTCCATTTTTATCACCTAATCCCCAATATATCAATATTTATTATACAACAACCACCTGCTTGTTTTAATTACCTTTTATTTCTATTTTATTAACCTTGTAAGGTTGATAACTTTCTTTTTTTATTTTATAATGACCAAAAAATGGAAAGGAGTTTCTATTATGAGTAAATTGTATGAGAAATATAAAACATTAAAATCTGAAAATGCTTCTAAACTTTACTTATTTAGAAGTGGCATATTTTACATATTTTTAGACGAAGATGCTATAAAAATGTCTAAACTATTAAATTTAAAACTAACAAAGCTAAATGAAACTGTTTCTAAATGTGGTTTTCCTGTAAAAAATATAGACAAATATCTTAATTTAATAAAAATTAACAATTATGAAATAGATATTATTGATTCTATCAATGCACCTTCTTGTTCTAGTCAAGATTATCTTTTTTACGATAATGCCAAACAATTTATAAAAGAATTATCTAATATTGATTATTACAATTTATCTGTTTCAGAAGCTTTTGCTTTAATTGAAGATATTACTGCTAAAGCTAAAGATTTAGTAAAATATTTTTAGTATTTATTTTCAATTTTGAATTGGAGGATTTATCATATGAAGAGAAAAGGAAATTTATATCCTGAAATATATAAATTTGAACATATTGTTAGTGCTGTTAACGAAGTATGTAGAAATACAAAAAACAAAAGGCAAGATAAAGTTATCAATCACCTAATTAGTCGATATATATTATATCCTAGTTTAATGTCTTGTTTGATAGATACAAATGTTGCTAGCCGAAAAGGGCTTGGAACAAATGAAGGTATTCGATTGGCTA
Source organism: uncultured Clostridia bacterium (assembly GCA_944386785.1). GTDB lineage: Bacteria > Bacillota > Clostridia > TANB77 > CAG-508 > CAG-269. The sequence continues at coordinate 1,402 of CALXCM010000053.1, forward strand.
TGAAGTTTCATCAGATATGCAAAGTAAAATATGATACTTATTACATTTTGAAATGTGATATTAGTAAATTTTTTGCTAGTATTGATCATAACGTTTTGAAAAAGAAATTAATCAAGAGGATTAAGGATAAAGATGCTTTAAATATTGTTTTTTCTGTTATAGATAGTGATTCAGAAGGCTTAAGCATTGGTAATATGTCTAGTCAGGTTTTAGCAATATTTTATTTAAATGATATGGATCATTTTATTAAAGAAAATCTAAAAATAAAATATTATGTTCGCTACCAAGATGATTTTTTACTTTTTCACCCTTCTAAACAATATCTAAAATATTGCTTAGAAGAAATTCGAAATTTTTTATTAAAAGAAAAAATGGTTTTAAATCCCAAAACTAGAATTTACTCTAATAAAAATCATTTCATTTTTTTAGGCAGAAATAAGAAGGGTAAGTATTCTAAATATCGTGATATTAACAGAAAATTAAAAAAGAGAAAATATTTATATAAAAATGGTTATATCTCTTTAAATAGTTTATTAAGTAGTTATATTTGCTATAAACATTTATGTCCACAAAAAGTTTCTAAATCTAAACTTTCATGAATTGTACTTATAAAAAACACATTTCTATAATATATTATAAATGTGTTTCTATTTCTTTAGAAGCTTATATGAATTTAAGATAAAGGCTGATTTCTTTCATATAATAAAAAAGTAGCCAAAAATTACGCTACTTCAAAAATAGTCCTAGAATTTACTCCCTTTCGTTTTATACTACTAACAAATAAATCCATCTATTTTTAATTTATCGCCATAGGCGAAAGGACAATAGTTTGTTTCTATATTATCTCTCATACAACCATTGATTGCATAACCACAGTTTATAGAATCTACGGGGCGCACCGCAGCGAAGCCAGCACACTCGTAGCCGCCAGAGGAGAACATACCGTAAGTGCCGGCACCAGTAATGCCGCTAACCGTAAAAACCACGCCCGGACCAAAGGCAGCATAGCTAGAGTCCGCACGGACACCACGCGAAGCGAGCCAGTATTGTGCTCCATTTGGATATTCTACATTTTTAAATAGCATATCATATAGTCTTGAATCTGAAACAGTTGCAGTTACTTCTTCATCTTCACTATTAATAGCATAATAATATCCATCTACTGTTCCGCTTACTGTTGTTTTTGTTTTACCATTTAGCCAGCTTTCTGGGGTATATTGATCGGTAAAATTATACGTATCTTTATATTGTTTTCCACCATAATGTGGGTCTAAATTCACTTCTTTTATCTTATTTTCATCTGTTATTCCTGTTATCGCATTTATATCATCCATATTAACACTTCTTGCTTCATATATTAATGATGATTTTGGATATAAAGTACTACATATCTTAGTCAATTCTGTTGGACCTTGTGTATATGATTTTGCTCCATACATGAATAAATATGGTGCTTCATTCCCATTTATTGTATTATTTGACTTTAATGGACTTCCTGCTATTAATTTTACTCTTCCATCTTCTACTCCTAATACTCTCCAATTTAATTGGTTCTTCTCTTCAGTTATTTCATATACTTGTTTGTTGTCTCCATTATTAATTCCTACATCTGTTCTTTCTAATCCTAATGCATCTGCATCTACTTCTGCTTTTCCACTTGTAGGATTTTCGAAATGTACATAATCTCCTATCTTGATTTCTCCAGATTCAATTGCTTCTGCTAAGGTTGTTCCCATTTCATCTTCACTTGCAAATGGTCCTGTTACATTTCCATTTCCATCAACTTTATACCATCTTTTACTGTCTGGAAAATATACTTTTATTGCTCCACTTGCTTCTGCATTTGTATCATTTTTGTCAAACTGGTCTTGCATATCACTCGCATTTATATCTGTCTGTCCATTTTTTTTGGCTAATGCCCCTCCATACGCTACTGTGATTTGCTCTTTTTCTGCACTAATTTCTGTTTTATCTTTTGCTTGTGTTGCTTTTGTTATAATTCCATTTTCTCCTGTTAAAGTGGCAATTGTTACTCCTGCTAAAATTAATAAAACAATAATTGTGATGACTAATGCAATCAAGGTAATACCCTTATTTCTTGAGCTACATTTTCTGACATTTTTTGTCTTTTCCTTTTGTTTTCCTTGTTTTTCATCATTTGATTCTCCCTTTCCTTTCTTTAATTGTTTTTTTGATATTTTTTTACAAGGAAAGTATATCATAATGATTTTCTATTTTCAAGTTTATTTCCACATTATTGTGGTTTTTTACTCATGTTCTTTCATCTATATTTTTGATATTCTTATAGTAACTTTGCATACATATTTTAAAATAATTTTGGAAAACTAGTCATATCAGCACATGGAGGTTATAATGAAAAAAGAAAAACACAATATACCAATTTTAATCGGTGAAAACTTAAAAAATATTCGTATTTCTCTAGGTTTAACACAAGAAGAAGTAGCAGAATCCCTTGGACTTGCGCCTAGATATTTATCTGATATTGAGCGCAATAAAACAAAGGGAAGTATTACTACTTTAGTAAAGTTGTGTAATTTATATAAAGTAACACCTACCGTAGTTTTGAAAGATTATTTAAGTACATCTGATAGCAACTTAGATGATAGTATCAGTGGATTTAACAATTTAGAAGAAAATGAAAAAAATATAATTAGAAAATTAATTCAATATATGAATAGTGATAAAAAGCAACATAAAAAAACCAAAAAAAGCAATAAAAGACAATTAAAAAATAATCCTAAGAAATCTTAAATTAGGATTATTTTAATGCTTGCAAAATGATTTTAATAGCTGTTTTAAATCCTAATTTAAATTGGTCTTCAGCTTCAATACTATTTCTTTCATTTGTATATTCTATGTATTTTTTCACTTTGTCTTTTGTGAAATTTTTTAATAATTCTCTTTCAAGCTTTTTAATTTTTTTAGATATTATCAAATATTCCTTAGATTCAGAAATACATTGTAAATCTTCCATGTCATTGTGGTAAATCTTACTAATCATATCTTTTTCTGAATTTTCGACTAAATACTCTTTAAAATCCATTTTTCATCCTTCATTTTATATTTCACTATCATTTATAGCATATTGCAAAACCTTGTAGGGTTGTTTTTTACAAAAATATCTTTTTCATATATAAGTTATATATCTTTTTTTATAAAAAGCAACATAATGAATAAAGAACCACAAACTTTTGTGATTCCTTATTCTTTCCATAATTCATTTTTTTAGTTTGGTTTAAATATGATGTCCTCTACTGCATTGATAATCGTCATTAACGGTATTGTTCGACAAAGTTCCTCTGCCTCTTTATTCGTGGTTGTATAATCATCAAGTCTTTCTTTTACTTTTATCAGTTTTTCTTGACTTACATCATAATATTTTGATTGTGTAAAAAACTCTCCATCAATCAGATATACTATGATAAGACATTTTTTATTGTCTCTGGTAAACTTCCGTAACATATACCCATTTACAGCTCGCACTTTGCTCATATTCTTTACCTCCTATTTTTTTATGCTGAGTTATCTTGTAGCATATTTTATCATAAAGTTAATATAAAGTCTATTAAAATTAATACGTTTGAAGCTGCTGATTTAATATTTCCCATTCTTGCATTTTCTGTTCTATCTCTTTATTTATTTTTTGTATATTTTCTTGCAATTCATTTAATTTTATATAATCTGAACAAATTTCTTCTTTTGACATTTCTTCTTCAATTTCATGAATTCTTTCTTCTTTTTCTTCAATCTCTTTTTCTATCTTATTTATCTTATTTTGTATTCGATTTTTTTCTTTTTCTATGAAATATGAGTTACTTTCTTTCTTGTTCGCTTTAATTGTACTTACATTTTCTTGTGTCTTTTCATTTATATTTTGTAACTCATGACTTGTATTTTCATGTTGTTCTTTATAATCTAAAAACTCTTGATAATTTTTATTATTAAAAGTTACTTTTCCATCACTAAACTCTAAAATACAATCTGCTAATTTGTTCACAAAATATCTATCATGAGAAACAAATATTAAAGTTCCTGTATAATTTTCAAGTATATTTTCCAAACTTTCTTTTCCTACAATATCCATATGATTGGTCGGCTCATCTAATAATAATAAATTTGGCTCACTTTTTAATATTTTACATAGCTGTAATCTAGCCCTTTCTCCTCCTGATAATACCTTTATTTTCTTAAACACATCTTCTCCAGTAAAAAGAAATGTTCCTAATAAAGTTCTAATTTGTGTTGTTATTAGTTCTGGAAAGTTTTGACTTATTTCTTCAAATATTGTATTTTCTGGATTTGAAAACTCCATTTGTTGATCAAAATATGCTTTTTCTACA
>CALXCM010000054.1 GCA_944386785.1 uncultured Clostridia bacterium
AATTTGAAGATTTATATATAAATATATGAATTCATATTAAAAGATATAGGAAAAACCTATATCTTTTTTTATATATATGATATACTTTGCAAAAAGAAAAGGTGATGTTATGATGAAATTTAATTTACATACCCATTCTAAATATTCTCTTGATGCAGATAAAGATATAAATGAAATAATAAATTTAGGGTTTAATAATGATATTTCATATTTATCAATTACAGACCATAATACTTGTGATGCATATTTTGATATTGATAAAAATGAAATAAGTGGAAAAGGAACTGTAATTTATGGAATGGAAGCAGATGCTTTAATTAATAATGTAACATATGATATTTTGTGTTATGGATTTGATGTAAATAAAGTTAACTATTGGGCTAAAGAGCAATATGGAACAGTTGAATCAAGGCAAACCACGATATATAAAAAACTGGAAGAACTATGTGAGAATTTGGGCATAAAATTAGATAAAACTACACCATTTAATTCAAAAGAAGAATATGCGCATGCTGCAATATTTAGAATGTTGGAAAGTAATGAAGAAAATAGAAAATTTTTAAAAGAATATAATATTAATAATATAAATGATTTATATAGAAGAAGTACAATGGATACAGAGTTTCCGCTATATTTAGATATGAGCATTGTTTGGCCTAGAATAGAAAAATTAAGAGAAGTTATACATAACAATGGAGGCAAAATATTTTTAGCTCATCCATATAGATATATAAAAGATAAAAATATAGATGACTTATTAAATTCTTGTGCACCATATATAGATGGAATAGAAATATATAATGAACCAAAAGCTTTTGAAGAAGTAGAATATTTATATCAATATGCAAAAAATAACAATTTACTAGTCTCAGTTGGAAGCGATTTTCATGGAAATGAAAGACATAATAAATTAGAGATAGAAAATTTTCCAAAAGAAATGCAAAAAGATATAGAAAATTGGTTAAATGAAATTAATGGAAAGATAGAATTCTAAAATATTATAATAAATATAGATTAAAATATATTTTTGAAAATAATAAAAAGATTGCTAATAAAAGTTGAATCTTATTAGTAATGTGTGATAAAATAATTAAAGTTAAAAAGAAAAAATAGGAGGTAACGATATGAACAAATATAAATGTGTAGCATGCGGCTATATTTATGATGATGCTGTAGAAGCAGTAAAATTTGAAGATTTACCAGATGATTGGGTATGCCCTCTATGTGGAGTTCCAAAGAGTTCATTTGTAAAAGTAGAAGAATAAAAAGTAAAAATCAATTATTAAAGCAAAGAAAAACGCATTAATAATTGATTTTTATATATATTAAGAAAGATGAGATGTAAAAGCATTTTTCAAAAGAAAACTGAAAAATTTTTAGATAAGTATTGACAAACAGTATGTAAAAGTAGTACAATAACAATTGTCAGTTCAAATACACGCAGCTGTGGCGGAACTGGTAGACGCACAGGACTTAAAATCCTGCGGTTGAATAAACCGTGCCGGTTCGATTCCGGCCAGCTGCACCAAAAAGCCTGAAATTTAACCGATTTCAGCTTTTTTTATTTTTATTCAAAAGTATTTAAAAGTATTGATATTAAAGCATTTTAGCCATTTTCATTATTCAACCTATTTTCAAAATTTTTTGTCATTATTCATTGTTTTTTTGCTGTTGCTCGGAATATGCTCGGAGTAATTGCTCGAAAAAATATCCTTTGTAATACTATTGAAATAAGGTATTACTGACATTTGATATATGGATTTACTGCTCGGAAAATTAATAAAATAAAAAATGCTTTAATCACAATAATTACAAGCATTATATAACTTTTTATAAAATTATTTATTGATAATCTGCTCGAAAAAATAGGGAAGTAAAAAATTACAACCCTATCTTTCTTTTATATTAAGTTTATGTATAAAGTCATTTACTAATTTTTTAAGTCTATCTTTTGAAAAATCAAATAGTAAGCTAACATATTCAAAGGTTTTATTAATGTAATACCTTAAATTTGTTACTTCGTTTTTTAGTTCATTATTTTGTTGTTGTAAATTATAATTTTCTTGTTGTAGTTCATAATTTTTTATTTGTATTTCTTCAGCTTGATTGATAGTATTATCTACAATATTTTTTATTTTAGTATATTTTTTAGCAAGTCTATTGAATTTTTTTATTACGCGTTTATAATCATTTCGTAAAATCTCAATATCATTTGTATTTTTTTCCTGTTCATAATGTTTAGTTTCCTCAAACGTTTCTTGTAGTTCGTAATTAGTTATTTTTTTCAATTTTTCTATTGGTATATGTTCATTTTCTTCTTTGTTTCCTCTTTCTAAATTAAAACCTGCTTTTGTTATATATGAGTAAAAATTGTCTTGTAATTTTTTATAACTATCTTTGCCTTTCCAAAATTCAGAACAAGCTATTTTACTTATTTCATTTCCGTTTTTATCCTTTTTATGAACAACTGGAATAAATACAATATGCATATGTGGTGTACTCTCGTCCATGTGTACTTTTGCAGATACAATAAAATCTTCGCCAAGATTATTATAATTTGAAACAAATTTATATGCTGTTTGAAAATACCTTTTTGTTTCTTCCTCTCCAATACTATTAAAAAAATCTTTGTCAGAAGTAATTATAAATTCACACATTACATTACTAACTTTTTTTATCATACCTTTTAATTTATATTTTTCTTTTATGTCTTTGAACATTTTTTCATAAGTGGAATATGGTTTTTTTATAGAATAATTTAATCTTGAATTTTGTTTATTTATTTCCTTATTAGAATAATTTGTATTTTTTCTCTCATTATGTCTATATATACCAGCTAGATTACTCTTTTTATAGTTTGTATTTCTAATTATTGCATAACTCACATTTTTACACCTTCCTTCCTGTTAGGGTAGTGCTACGTAGCCTTACTTATGTTATAATCCCCATTAGATATTCTAAAAAAAGAGGTACACCTCAGTGTTCTAACATACTAGAACATTAAAAATGTTCTGTATGATTAAGGGGAAAAATCCCCTTAATAAACCCCTATACAAGATTTTTTATAATTATTTAAAATTATTTATTATTACCATTAATAAATAATCTATTATAAATAATTTCTACCAAAAATCTTGTTTATGGGAAACCTATGTAGGTTTCCCATACCCTTCCTATTGCATTTGTAAAATTGATAAATTAAAATTTGATCAATTTTACAAATTTATCTTTCTTCTTCTTTTTCATTATCTGATATAATATTATTTTGACTATTTAATAAATTTTGTGTTTGTTCAATAATGGACTGTTGCATATAATAATTATTTACTTTTTCTAATTCTGTTTCTTTATATTTATTAAAAACAGAAGTATAAGTATTTAATGTTATTGCCACGTCAGTGTGTCCCATTAATCTTTGAAGTGCAACTGCTCTCATACCTGCTTCAATGCACCTTGTGCCATAAGTGTGCCTTAAACTATGCGAACTTATATTATATATTCCCATTTTATGTAATAGTTCTCTTAACTTTCTGTTTGCGTTTTCAGGTCGCACATATTCCCCCTTTGGAGATAAAAATAATTGTTTATCAAAATTATTTTCTGCTAATATCATTTGATTTATTATTTCATTTTTGATAAATGCTGGAATAGGGACATCTCTAATTCCACCATAAGTTTTTGGTAGATATTTCATTATTATTTTACCGTCTTTATCTTTTGACAAAGTTTTATCTACTTTAATTAAATTTTTATCTAAATTTATATCTGTATTTCTTAATGCTAATACTTCTCCAATTCTCATACCTAGATACATTTGAATTAAATAAGCAACCTTATATGGTTCATTTGTAATAGGGATATTCATTAAATAGTTAGTTAATGTTTGTTGTTCTTCTATTTCTAAAGCCCTTATAGGTTTACGTACTTGCGTGCTTTTAGGTCTGATTACCTCAAACATTGGATTTCTTATAATATACCCTTTATTTTGAGCCTCTCTAAATGCTTGTGTAAATTGTTCTATAATTTTCTTTATAGTTGAATTACTATAATTTTTCAAAGAATTTAAATACTCTTGTATTTCATTACTTGTTATATCGCTTATATTTTTCTTTGACATGGGACTTTCTTCAATTTTTTTAATGCTTTCTAATATTCTTGTATAACTTCTTTCAGTTATAATGTTCATATCTAGTTTTCTTTGAGCATTTTCTCGCATAAGTTGATTTAATGGAATACCATTATTTTTTATAAATAAGTCATTTCCTTTTTGATATTGAATACTTGTTAGTAAGTCTTTAGCCTCTTGTTCTGTTTCAAATGATTTATATTTTCTTTTTTGTTTTTTAGTTTCTGTATCTAAAATATAATAGGTACATTTCCACTTTTTATCTTTTTTATCATAGTAAACACTACCAGTTTTATTTTTATTACTTGACATAGTTACCACCACCTAAACTCTTTTTTGCATTTTCCATATTAGATAAGCAAGTAACATTATTTGATTATTTTTCCCAATATTTATTGAAGGAAAATCATCTCTTCTAAAAGTCTTATAAGCAATACTTTCGCAAATACCTAAATCATTCATTATGTCTTTTACTGTAAGCATTTTAAAAGGGTTTTTCACTCGTCTTATGGTGTCTATTGCAATTCTTTCTTCTACTGATAGAACTTCTTTTGTTTCAATTATTATATTTTTTGTTTCTGCATTTTGTATTTCATTTATTACTTTATCTGTTATTTTATTTAATTCTTCCATGTTACATTTAACCTTTCTTTTTAATTTTTTTTATTATTAATAAAATCTAAAATTATTGTTTGAATTGCATAAATTAAATTTAATACTTCGTCATTTGGTGTTTGTAAATTGTCAGAACTTTTTTCTTTATTATTTATTGTCAATTCACGATTAAAACTTCTAACGAAATCTTTATGTTTTAATCTATTAACTGTATTGTTATAATGAAAACTAGCATTTTGTAAAAATTTAAAATTTTCAACAACTTGTTCTTTGCTCAATGTTTTAAAATCGTAGTCATTTCTAGCTGTTATGATAATATCTCCTCTTATGCTTTCGCCAACTCCTAAAAATTTTGTACTAATATATATGTTAGGTTGTAAGCTTTTTCTGTTTTCTTTACAAACAATAATTATATTTTCATAGGGAATACAAGTAATTCTTCCTTTAAGTATCTGTTCAAATTCTTGTATATTATTTTTTATCTTTTTTAATTCTGGTTTTTTTCCTACTTTTTTGTAAATTATTATGATTTCGTCTTTTTTCATAATTACCACCATTTCCAATACTAAAAGTTTTTAAATATATTTGATAAGATACATTATCAAGATATTTTGTGTTTTTCTCATCGTCTAAACTTATGATGCCTTTTACAAATAAGTTGTCACATTTTGTTAAATCATTTCTTGTAGTTGCTTTTTTTATTTTTTTCATTTCATAAAACCTCTTCTCAAATAACTTAAATATC
>CALXCM010000055.1 GCA_944386785.1 uncultured Clostridia bacterium
TATTTTTTTTTATTATATATTTTATGTTTTTTTTTTTTTTTATAACTATATCTCTTTCCATAATATATATGCTTAAAATTGCTGTGTATTTTATTATGTATTCTATGGTTGCCTCTAAATTTGAATAGTTTCTAAATATTAGTGCAATGTATGATGATAATACTAATAAGATTATGAATATATCTAATTTATTTTTTATTAATTTGTAATTTTTGATTTTTAATAGGTTTGTTAGTAGATATATTGAAAATGTTATTAGTACTAATATGTTTATAAAACTTGTATTGTCTTTTATTGGCGAACCTATGAATATACTGTATCCATATAGTATTAAGCAAATTATTATTACAAAAATGTTGTATTTGTTTATCTTTTTTGACTTTTTTATATCTGTTTTTTTCATTTTTACTCTCAACTCTCTAAAGTATAATTTTAGGTGTAAAAATTGTTTTTAGTATTTATTTATAAAAGGTTACTTCTATATTTTAAAGTAACCTTTTTGTCTTAAGATGGAGATGGATAATATAAATGATATTTTAAATAATCTTCTTCTGTTCTAAATCCTTGATTTTTTATTTTTTCTTCGAATTGTTCTCTTGTCATATTTATATTTGATAAATACTCGTCAAATGATGGAATTCCATTTCGTTGTGCAAAAATAGTTTCCAATTCTTCTAAAGTTTTTCCTGCTCCTCCATTTTTTGAAACTTCAAATTCTACTTGTACCCATGAAAATCCATTATCTCCATATACTAGAATATCTTTTAGCCATTCTATATAAGTCATCCCTTCATCTGTACCTTGTTGCTCCCATTCATCCCTTGTCATGCCAACTCCTGTTAAAAATTGATCAAAGGTTCCTGGATAAGCACCAGTCTTTAACACTAATTCTTCTAGTTCTTCTTGATTTTTATTAGATAAATATTCTTGAGCAAATTTAAAATACTCTAATTCTTCTTTAAATAGTATATGGGCATCACAACCTTCATCCCACATTTCTGACCATGTATCTGGAATTTCACTTTTACTAAATTCTATACCTATACTTTGATTTGACTCCCAACCATAAAATACATATTCTCCCATATTCGTTACGCTTGACGGAATAATTATACTTTCTATACTGGTACAATGGTAAAATGCACCATTTCCTATACTGATTACATTTGAAGGTATTACTATATTAGTTAAACTTTCACATCCCTGAAGTAAACCACCTTCAATAACTGTTAATTGATTTGGAAGTTGTATACTTTTTAAACCGCAACCAGCAAATGCACCTGTTCCTATTTTTGTTACGCTATCAGGTATTACTATTTTTTCTACTGGATACATAGATTCAAATGCACTCTCACCTATTATGGTTACACCATTTGGTATTACAATTATTTTTAGATTTTTAAAAGCATTTCCTAATTTTCTCATAAAGTCATCCGCTATAGCAGTTACTTTTTTACCATCAATTTCATCTGGTATAACCAAACTTTCCATTGTATCATCTAATCTATTCTTGTAGTAATCACCATATTTTTTTAGCCAAATCTCTCCCTCTTCAGTTATCTCAAAATAACTTTCATCTGTTTCTTCTAACACCTCTGAATCTCCTGGTGTAAATGTCGCTAATTCTGTTTTATCTTCACTTTTTTCACCGTAATAGACTAACACATATACATTCTCTTCTGTTTCCTCAATTTTATAAACATCTGTTGTACCATCTGTTCCATTACCTCTGCTTAAAGTTTCTCCTACTAATGTTTTTACATCAATAACTCCTTGTTCATTTATATAGTGTTTTTCTTCCTCCAAAAATTGCCAAAAAGTCATTGTAGGTGTAGCAGAATAATTTTCTTCTTGTCCTTGAATTTTGACTTTTGATGTACTTGCTATTTTAGTTCCACTTTCATTTTTTTCTCCTGTTGGTTCATTTAGCATCATTTGATATTCATTCCATGCTAATTTTACTGCCTCTTCTACTGTTGCATCTGCTTGTTCATTCTTTGCTTCTGTTGCTTTTGTTAATACCCCGTTATCTCCAAACAATGTTGCAATTGTCACTCCTGCTAAAATCAATAAAACAATTATGGTAATGACCAAAGCTATTAAAGTTATACCTTTATTCTTTTGTTTTTCTTTAAATTTCATAATAAAAATACCCCTCTTTCGTTTATTTTTTATTTATATTATTTAACAAATTTAATAACATCTTTGCTGAGTTTTCCCAAGAAAACTTCTCTAATATTTTTTCTTTTTTATCACTATGAATTATATTGTTAAAATCAAAATCATATTGATTAGGATTTATATAATTTGCTTCATTTCCAAATATCTCATGCATTACTGGTATGTCTGAAACAATAACATCTTTACCAAGAGAAAATGCCTCTAGTGCTGGTATTCCAAAGCCTTCATAAAATGATGGCATTATATATGCTCTACAACTTTTCATTAAAGATTTCAACTCACTATCTTTCAAATATCCTGTATAAATTGTGTTTTTTATGTTAAAATTTATTCTTTGATTTTTATATCCTGTTATTACAAATATCTTATCTGGATTTTTTTTAGCTATTTCTAATATCCATTTTATATTTTTATTTTTTTGAACTGTTCCTAACGTAAAAAAATATTGACCTTTGATAATTGAATTCAATCTTGCAAAAATTGTATCATCTTCTTTTATTCTATTTATGTGTTCATAACTGTTATATATGACTTGTATATCTTTTACATTATAATAATTTTCTATCTCACATTTAGAAAAGTTTGATACTGTTATTATTTTCTGAGCTTTTTTTATACTATTATCTATCAATATTTTGTACCATAGGGAAAATATCTTAGGATAATATTGTGGATTTTTAATACAATCCAAGTCATGGATACATACAATTCCAGGGTTTAATAATGGTGACGTATTACATAAATTGACTAAAATCCCTTTATGTTTTTTTGCATAGAATGGTAATTCAATTTGTTCCCACAAATTTATATTTGTTTTTCCATATCTGATTATCTTTATGTTTTTATATTCAATTTTTTCTTCACAATATTTAGGAACTACTAATTCTATATCTTCACACTTTACTAGTTTGTCTAACTCTTTTAATATTTCGAAACAATATCTTTGTACTCCTGTTTTATACTTTTTGGCAAAAGCTTTTCCATTAATTATTATCTTCATATATTTTGTTATCTTCTTCCCTAATTAAATTTAATAGCTTTTGTGCTGAATTTCTCCAACTATATTTATTTAATATTTTTTCTGGTCTCGCTGTTTCTTGATTCAACAGTTTATCTAAATCTATATTGTATTGATATGGATTTATATATAATACTGTATCTTCAAAAATTTCATGCATACATTCTATATCTGCCACAACAACTTTTGCCCCTGCTGATAGAGCTTCTATCGGAGGTAATCCAAAACCTTCATATAAAGATGGAAATAATAGTGCCGTTGTTTTTTTATATATTGCTTTAACTTGTTCGTCGCTTAAATAACCTAAATATATTACATTAGGCGGACTTTCTAAATCTAATTCATTTTTAAACTTTTGTATGTTGACAAAACCAGATATTGCAAAATAATATTTAGGATTTTCTTTTGCAATTTTTAATACCCATTCTAAATTTTTATGTTTTGTTAAAGTTCCTATTGAGAAAAAGAACTTTTCTTTTTTTAGTTGTGGATATCTAGAAAATATGGAATCATCCTCTTTTATTCTAGAAAAATGTTCCCAACTATTATTAATAACTACAATTTTATTTTCATTTATGTTATAGCAATCTAGCATTTCTCTTTTACAAAAATCTGAAACAGTTATTATCTTTATTGCTTTTTTCATCGCTCTTTTGAATAAAAATCTATACCAAATTACCATCCTCTTTTGAAAGTTTTTAGGATTTCTTATGCAATTTACATCATGTATACATACAATACCAGGATTTATCCAGGGAGATACATTTCCTAAGTTTATTGATATTCCTTTATTTTTTGCTACATAATATGGAAATGCAATTTGTTCCCATGGAATTTCTCTTAATCTGCTGTATTTTACAATTTTTAAATTCTTATAGTTAGGTATATTTTTTGCACATTTAGGTACACATATTTCTATTTCGTCTTTATCGATGATGTTATCTAATTCTCTTATTATTTCTAATGTAAATCTTTGTACACCACTTATATACTTTTTTGTAAAAATTTTGCCATTTATTATAAATTTATTTTTCATTTTCTCATATTTTTTGCCCCTTTCTTTTGTATCTTTACAATAAACAGATTTACGTACACCTGCTATAATTGTTCTTTTAATTAATTTTCTTGAAATTAAATACTCTAAGAAAATTTTTACAGTCAAATTCTATCAATAAAACATAGTAAAGTCAATAAAAGTTTAAGAAATTTAATAAAAACTTTTTATCTAAAAATTTAAGAATAAAAAACAAAAATTTAATCATAAAAGTTATGGATAAACTTAGTAAACCGTTAATATACCACATTTGATAAGAATTTGATTTTTTCTTAGAGTATTTAAATAGAAGAATTTAAAGACATAAAATTATTTTTTATCATATATACAAAAAAAGTTTGTAACACTGCTATTTTCTTAATGTTACAAACTTTTTAATATTTTTATAAATAACTTTTCTTTTATAAACGTTTTATTAATTAAAATTTGATTCTAATTAATTTTTATATTATCTATTCTTAATCTCTATAATCTAAATTAATTGGTTTTTTAATCTATTATTTTAAATAATACCTATCCATTTTTTAAAGTTTCAAGTTCTTCCTTTGTTATTCCTGTTGTTTCTATTATTATTTCAATATCTATATTTTTTTCTAATAATTTTTTTGCAATTTCTACGGTTTTTTCTTTCTTTCCATTTTTTTCTCCAATCTTTTCTCCACGCTTTTCTCCAATCTTTTCTCCTAATTTTTTACCTTCTTCTAAGCCTTTTCTTCTTGCTTCATTCATCTCTGTATTATAGATTAGTCTTCCTTTCTCTCTTTGTTCATATATTTCTCTTTCTTTTTCATCTGCACTCATTTCCTCTAATTGTTCTATTGCCTCTTTGATTTCTCCTTCTTCTTTTCTACATCTCTCCATCATCTCTGCATCGCCCCCTTGTATAATAATGTTAAGTTAAGAAAAATAACTTAACATTTATTTTTTCTATGAGTTTTTCATAACT
>CALXCM010000056.1 GCA_944386785.1 uncultured Clostridia bacterium
ATTATATTTTTCGACAATATCTATTAAGTCATAACCTGATAAATCTGTTCTTTGTGTACTTAATGTTATATTTTTTAGATGTGTACTAAGTTCTTTTGAAAATGCTTTAATATCTTTTAAATGTGGAAAATAGCACAAATTATGTGCTGCACCTTTTTTGCCATTTCTTCCTTTTTCAGAAGTTTCTACTTCACTTCCTAAAATTATACATACTTTATCTTTATATATAATTCCTCCGGTCTTCTAATTCGTAGGCATCTCCTGTTTTTAAGAAGTTTTCAATATCTTCTATTACATAAGGTGATGCACAATCAATTATTCCAACAACATTTATTCCCTTTCTATCAGCACACTCTTTTGCAATATTTGCAAAATTAAGAGATCTTGCAGCTGTTATTTTTATTGGTTTTCCATTTTCACTTCTTCCTATATGAACATGTAAATCTGCAAATACTTCGTACATTTTGTTTTCCTCCTTTTATCCCCTTAAAAAAGTGGACGCTTTTTCGTCCACTTTTCTTTAGTTTTCTTGATTTAATATTTTTTCTTCTGTTATATGATTTAATATTTTTTTAGTTGTTTCTTCACTAAATAATGGTCTATTAGGATTACTTGATTTAGATAACATTTCTTCTGCTGCTTCTTTTAGATATTTATTCATTATTTTATCAACTTTTGGTTCATAATTATATATTACTTCTTTAATAAACTTTGTAAGTTCTTCTGTTTCATTATGAATTTTTACTAATCTTCTTAAAGCTGTCATATTTACCAAATCATCTATCTCTATTTTTTCCATAAAGTTTACGAATTCTATAAATGTATTTAAGTATCTATTATATTCATCTTTTAAATTTCTGTGTTCTAGTAAAACTAATGCTTCATCTGGTTTAAATCCTATTCTTTCTGGTCTATCTAAAAGCATTCCTCCAAATTGATCTACTAGTTCTAATACATCACTTTCTCTTTCTCTTGGATTACTTTTACTATATCTATTTACTTCTTCACAAATTTTTGCAAATCTTTTACTAAATCCTAATTCTCTTAAATAGTCTGCTCCTTCTTTTGCATAAGTATGTACTTTTTGAAGGTCTTGAGCATTATCTACTTTTTTGCAATTACATAATAGACAAGCTGTTAAGACAAGATTTTGGTCAATATCTATTTTTGAATATTTTAAAAACATTCTTGCAATTTCAGTTTTTAAAATTACTGATTTATTGAAAAAAATCTTTCTTTTTTTGGATAGATAATATACAATTTCCATTTTTGAAGCTAGATCTTCTTCATTTAAGATATATTCTGCAAAGCTATCCATTGTTTTCCTCCTTTGTTACATTACTATACAAATTTATTATAATAGAATTTAAAATAGATTTCAATAAATTTTAGAATATGTAATATAAATGTAATATTAGCTTAAAGTTTTGATTGCATTTCTTGCCATTTCATCACATCTATTGTTGAATTCATTATCACTATGACCTTTTACTTTTATAAATTTAACATTATGAACTTTAGTTAAATCATACAATTCTTGCCAAATTTCTTTATTTTTTACAGGTTCTTTTCCTGATGTTTTCCAATTATTTTTTATCCAAGAATCAATCCATTTTTGGTTAAATGCATTTACAACATAAGCACTATCACTATATATTTCAACATCACATGGATATTTTAAGATTTTTAGTCCTTCTATTACTGCTGTTAATTCCATGACATTATTTGTTGTATCTTTTTTTGCTCCTGAAATTTCTTTTTTAGAATCCTTATACATAAGAATTGTTCCCCATCCTCCAGGACCCGGGTTTCCAGAGCATGCACCATCTGTGTATATTATTACTTTTTCCATAATTAATTTCCTTTCTATTTTCTATTTATTTTTTTGCTATTTTATGGTAATATTATATCAGTTAATTTTTAAATTTACAAGAAAGGAGTTTTATCATATGAGCAAAGTTTTAGGTATAATTGCAGAATATAATCCATTTCATAATGGCCATTTATATCATTTAGAAGAATCAAAAAAAATTACTGGTTCTAAATATGTTGTAGCTGTTATTTCTGGTAATTTTACTCAAAGAGGCGATACTTCTATTATTGACAAATGGACAAAAACAAAAATGGCTTTAGATAATGGTTGTGATTTAGTTATTGAACTACCACTTATTTATTCAATTTCAAGTGCTGAAAACTTTGCAGCAGGTGGTGTTAAAATTCTAAATTCTTTAAAAGTTGTAGACTATATTTCTTTTGGAGCTGAAACTTCTGATGTTAATATTTTAGATAAAATTGCAAATATACTTTATGAGGAACCGAAAGAATATAAATCACTACTTACTAGCCAGCTAAACAAAGGAATGTCTTTTCCTAAAGCTAGGCAAAATGCTTTAATGATGTATTTAAATGATATTAGAGATTATGCAGAAGCTTTATCTGCCCCTAATAATATTTTAGGTATTGAATATATTAAGTCATTAAAAAAATTGAAAAGTAAAATTGTTCCTGTTCCAATAGAAAGATATGAAACAGGCTATAATGATTTAAGCTATACTTCTGATATTGCAAGCGCTAGTGCTATCAGAAATATTGTTAAAAACGGAGGTTTTCAACCTTTAAAATCTCTAATTCCTAAAACAAGTTTTCAATTACTTACAAACCAAATTAAATTAGGACAAAATATAAATGACTTGTCAGTTTTTGAAAAACAAATAATATATAATTTAAGGGTAATGTCTATTAATGAAATTGCAAATCTTCCAGATGTTTCTGAAGGACTTGAATATTCTCTAAAAAAAGCAGCAAGCATGTGTAATACTTTAGATGATTTAATAGAAAATATAAAATCAAAAAGATATACATTAACAAGGATTCAAAGAATACTTTTATATAGTTTATTAAAACTTACTAAAAAAGATATTGAAGTATCTAAAAAACAAAATCCATATATTCGTGTTCTTGGATTTAATGATAAAGGAAAATACCTTCTTTCTGAAGCAATTAAGCAAAACCCAAGGCTTGAAGTTATTACTTCTGTTAAAAAATTTTTAGATTCTAGTTTTAATAAAAATCTTATTAATATGCTAGAAAAAGATATTTTAGCAACTAATATTTATACAATTGGATATAAAAATAATTCTATAAGTAATTTAGATTATACAAATAAAATAATAATAAAAGAGTAATATAAAACCACTTCCTATGAAGTGGTTTTTAAACAGCAAGAATAAGTAAATCATAACCTAATGTATTTGCTTGTAAACTAAACTTTACATGTTTTGGACAAAATAACTTTTTTATTTTGTCTATTATAAAATCATAGTTTTGTGATGCACAAATTAGCAAATTTCCTTCGTCCCAATATCCAATTATTCCTGTGTCTCTTGTGATTCTAGAAATTATTGGATCTAGACTTGAATCTTTGCCATACCTTATAGATTTCACATAAGAATTAGAGTCAATTTTTAAATCTTTTGGAATTTTAGTTACTATTCCTTTTTTGTTAACTTTAAATTCTTCTTCTAATGGTTTGATTCCAAAATCTTGCTCTCCACAGAATGCATAAGAAAGTTTTATTCCTTTTAAGCTTCTTTTGCATTCTTCTGGTGATGGATTTACTTCTCCATCAGCCCGATACAAATTAAATTGAATTTCTGTGTCATCTTCCATAAGAAGATTGACCACTGGTGATAGATGACTAAAATCAATCATTTTCTTTACCTCCTAACAATTGTTTGAAAGATTTTACTACTTAGCTATCTTTAGCTTAACTCGCTACTATTGTAGCACTTTATTATATTTGTTGCAAGAATAAAATAAAAACTCATAGCATACACTATAAGTTTCTATTTTACATTATTACTCAAACTTTGCTGTTATTGGCGCTCCCCAATCCCCAAAACATACATCATCTTCTGCTTTTATTTTATCCCATGTACCATAAAATTTTACATTAGAAGCTCCTACATATACTCCATCTGGATCATCTGGATTAACTATATATATAGCATATACTTTTTTACTAGATTCTCTATCTAACATAGTATCGCCATTTCTATTAGTAGGATTATATCTAAAAGAAACCTCAAATGCAAATCTTCCTTGTCCATCTTTTTCTAAAAATTCTGAGCTTGTAAAACTAGTTATCTTTCCTATTCCACTAAATGATCCATATTGACTGCAATATCCAGATACAACTTGCTCACCATATTTAGTATTTTGATATTTAGTACTGTTATATAACTGTTCAGGTGTTTGTGGAGTATTACTAATTCCACTTGTTGTTGTATTATTAGAAGATGTACTTGATCTACTATCTAAAAATACTGATATACCTATCATTACTACTATTATAGCTACTACGCTTATTACTGCTATTTTAAAAGGTTTGTTTCTCTTTTTTCTTTCTTCTAATTTTACATTTAATTTTGTTTTAAATTCACTTAATATCTTTTCTTTATTGAATTTAGCTTTTATTTTTTCTTTTTCATCTTCACTTTTAGCATTTAACAAAGCTAATTTAATAATATTATCATATGTTTTTTCAAATAATTCTACATTATTTGCAACTATTAAGTCATTTAACATATTAGCTTTTATATAAAATTCTAATTCACTTACATAAGTTTGACTATTTTGAGCTCCAACATTTTCTACTTCACCAAACAAATTAGATATTTGTTGATATTCAATTAATGAATGCACTTCCTTACTCAAAAAAAGTTCTACTGCATTATTTGCTTTTGCTAATTTGACATTATATGCATTATCAGTAAATTCTCCTCCATTAGAATTAGAAACTTCAACTTTTGCTCCACAGTTACCACAAAATTTTTGATTTTCTGGTACTTCACTTCCACAATTTTTACATATCATAACAACACTCCCCTTTTTCATTTGTTACTACATTTTATTTTTCAACAAAATTCATTACTATTATACATTATTAGATTTTGAAAAGCAAATTATATTAATTATAAAATTTTATCCGTAAAACAAAAAAAGCTGTGATAATTCACAGTTTTTAATGGTGGGCAGGGAAGGATTCGAACCTTCGTACTCAAATGAGAACAGATTTCTTACCACTATAGTTTTCACTACCATA
>CALXCM010000057.1 GCA_944386785.1 uncultured Clostridia bacterium
TGTATATATCATGGTTTGTTGATAATTTTTTTATTACTCTTACAGCACCTTTTAATGGTTTAGTTTTTTCTAAGACACTTTTTAAAAAAATATTTTCTGACATCTTTTTATATATTTCATCGATTTGGCTTTTTGACATTTTTTTAGATAATTTAGTATATATATTAGTTTTATCTGGATATTTTATTTTTATATTATTTTTCTTAAACCATTTAATCTTTTTTATTGTTGTGTTTGCAATTACTCCATCAAAGTCAAATGCTATTTTTTTATCTTTCAAATTCTCTTTTTTTAATATCATTGGAGGAAATGTTTTTTATTTGAACTAAGAAATTTATAACTTCATTTGGAATCATCATTGTATATTTTTCTGGTAAATTTATATTTTTTTCTTTATGTTCTAATATGTATTTTTTTAAATAATTATTTGGTATATTTTTCTCTTCTTTCGCAATTTTTAAAAATTCTTCTACAGGAATTTCTATTAATGCTGGTAAATCATTTGGTTCTAATTTTTCTTTTTTAGTTATTTCTACAACATAGAAATCAGCTTCCATTTTTAAGTCTGATTTATTTTCATATTTATTTAATTTACTCATTGTTGTATTTTTACAAAAAATTGGCTTAGATGTGATTTTTATATCTTCTTCTTCTAAATCTTTTATCTCTTCTTTTATTTCTCTTTTTAAAGCCAGCCTTGAACTCCCATTGTCTTCTTCTTCGATTGCTCCTCCTATAGTTTTTATTATTCCTACTCTTTCATGATTTAAAAGATTATACCATCTTTTTTCTTTTTGCAGACCTAAAATCAATTTTCCATTATGTACTACAATTCCTTCTGCTCCATGAATTTTTTTGTATTTATCATCTTTCTCCATCAAATTCCAACTCCTTTCCGTCTATTTGCAGTGTTGCACAAGTTTTGCAATTTATTTTATTTTCTCCCATATTACTTTTGCAGTGTATGCACCCACCTTGTTTTTCTTGCTTAAACTCAAAATTTTTATTATATATTTTAAATAATGCATATTCAAATTTATTTTTGAATTTAAATATGTTTTTAGAGGCTATTTTATATTCTTTATCATCTATATCATTTCCAATACTTTTTATAGTATCATATATTCCAGAACCGGTAAAAGCCATTGTTTGTGGTCTTATTATACAATCTTTTGGAAGAATGTTTTCATATGCTTTTCTTAGAGGATATTTAGAAGTTATTTCTCCTTCTTCTTTCATCCTTTCTTCTATTGGAATATTTAAAATTTCTTTTTTTACTTCCTCATTTTGAAATGGTGCAATATATTCTATTCCTATATTTTTTGCTATAACATCTGACATTACAACTATTTCATCTAACCTTTTTCTTATTACTTCATCTAAAGATTTTAAATCACCTTTCCAATTTTTAAAAAATGGAAAACTTCCTAATAAATCATCTGCACCTTCTCCACTTGATATACTTTTTAGCCCTTTATGTTTTGCATACATTGTTCCTAGTAAAAGTGTTGTTGTAGAACTAATCCATTCCGGATTAAATGATTTTAAAATTTTTACTGATGTTTCTACTAATTCTTTTACTTTTTCTTCTTCAACATAAAAAATTCTATGATTTTTAATTCCAAGTTCTTTTGCAACCATTTTACTATATTTTATATCTGAAGTTTCTTTTCCTTTTACTCCAACTGTTATTGCCATAACATCAGGGTTATATTTATGTGCAGTATATAGTACTGCTGAACTATCTATCCCTCCAGAAAAAAGTACTGAATCTGGAACATTTTGTTTTATTGCTTGATCAATTTTTATTTTTAGGTTATTATACATTATTTTTCTCCTTATTTAAAGTATTTTTTCAAAATTTTCTGTATCATATATTAATTTTAAGAAATCTCCATATTTTAAATTTGGAATTCCTTCATAATATGTTCTTTTGTCATATTTAGCAATTTGACTAGAATTCATATTATGATTCATCTCATAAAAAGGTGTATATGCTGTTGGTCTTATATTAACATTATTTTTATTTAAAAATTCTAAAGTATATTTGATGTTTTCTTTAGTTTGATTTGGCATACCAAACATAACTAGTGCTTTATATTCTATTCCATATTTATGTAATAATTTAATACCTTCTTCTACATCTTTTTTATCATATTTTTTATGTACATTTTCTAAATCTTTACTTTCTAATGATTCTATTCCTATTGCAATTTTATAGCATCCGAGATGCTGCCATAGTTTTAATTAATTCTTCATTTTTTAATAAATCTGGTCTTGTTGTACATGACCACTTAATTTTGAATTCATTTTTTTCTAATGCTTTTGCAAGTTCTAATGCTTTCTTCTCATTTAATGTAAAATCTGGTGCAAAAAATTTATAATATTCACATTTAGTTTTATTAATATATTCTATTATTTTTTCTACTGGTCTCCATCTTTCTTTTCTTCCATAGTATAAAACAGCATTACAATAAGGACAATCAAATGGACAACCTCTTGCTACTGTTAGAACTACTTGTTCTTTATTTTCCATTTCAAAATATTTTTTTACTGGAACTTTTTTTAAATCTGTAAAACCCCATTTTTCTGGTTCTAGAAATTCTCCTTGCTTGCATTTTATAAGTTCTCTATTTTCTATTAAAATTACTCCTCTTTGCTCTTCTTTATTTATCTCTCCTAAAGAATATTTAAAAAAGTCTAATAATGCTATTTCCTGATCACAATTTTTTGAAACTATTGCATCAAAATCTGTTTTTCTAAAATATTTTGGTAAATATATTGGCATTTCTCCATATGCTATTGTTTTACAATTATGTGTTACTTCTTTTATATATTTTTGTAATTTTATTGTGTTTTCTAAATTTTCTGTGTTGATATAAAATGCTACAGCTTTATAGTTTCCTTTTATTATTTTTTTCATAATATCTTGAAATTCTGTTGCTTCAGCTTCTATATCTAACAAGTCTATATCTTGATTTAATTCTTTTTCAATATAGTCAATTATTTCTCCTATATGAACAAAATGATATGGTGCATTTACATGGTTTGATTTTGTAGATAGTCCACTATCTGCCCAAATAAATAAAAAATTAGAACTCATAATCTATTACTTCCTTTCTAATAATTTTACACGATTGTAAAAATATCATTTAAAAATGTTAATGTCAATATTTTCCATTTGGATTGTTTGTTGTTTTTTATAAAATTAAATTAATTATATACAACTAATATTTTCTATATGATTTTCTTGTGTTTTATAAAATATATTTAAGTCAAAAAAAATCATATAGTAATTATTATCACTATATGATATGTTTTTAAGATTTATATATACTATATAAATTTTAAATTTATCTAATAAAATTTGTCATCTCTACATTTTCTTCTTTTGGAAGTTTTATTCCTTTTTCTTTTCCTGCTTCTATACATTTTAAATAATATGCCATATTTCTTGCAAGAAATCTCATCGTTTGCAATCCTTCTTTATCTTTTTCTACATCTTCTTTTGTTTTGCCATGTACCATATTCCAATATCTAGATGATATTATTGGCATTTGAGTTATTCCAAAATATTTATTTAAATTGTCATATGTAGCTGTTGTTCCTGCTCTTCTTGCAGAAGATATAGCTGCTGCTGGTTTGAATTTAAATCTATCAATTTTTCCAGATTGTGATGCAGAGTAGAATACTCTATCCATAAATGATGTAATCGCTCCTGTTGGTCCTGCATAATGCACTGGTGAGCCAAATATAAAGCCATCAGCATCTTTTGCTTTTTCTACAAATTCATTTACTTTGTCTTCAAATACACATTTCCCTTTTTCTTTACATGTACCACATGCGATACATCCTGAAATTGGTTTTAACCCAAGCCAAAAGATTTCACTTTCTATTTTTTCTTCTTTTAATGTTTTTGCAATTTCTTCTAATGCCCTATTTACACAACCATCTTTATGTGGTCCTCCATTTACTAAAATAACTTTCATTCTAAACACTTCCTTTTTTTCTTTTTATATTATATATTATTAATCTCCTTTATATTCCCCTGCAATTATTTTCCCTGTATAAATATCTACATATCCTGTAACTTCTCCTAAATTATCTTTTCTAACATATTTTAGAAGATATGCTTCTCTTTCAAAATCTGCAGTTTTAAAATTACTTGCTGAGCCACAAGTAAATCTGTTATTTGGTTTTACCTTAACTTTTTCTATTTTATCTATATCATATTTATCAAGATCTTCTAATAAATTATTTGTTAAATATTCTTCCCAAATATTTTTAGCTTCTTCTTTTGTAATAGGAGTTAAACCTTCTGTAGAAGTATTTTCAAAAATTGATTCATCAGTTCCTTTTTCTAAATTTTGCAATGCTTCATCTTGTTTTGCTTGTATAATATTATTTGTTAATTGACTAATTTGAAGATCTTGTTGATCTTTACTTGCAAAAAGTATTTCAAGATTTTTATCAATTTCATTAAATTTTGTATTTATATGGATATTTTGATAAATTAAAAATCCTATTAATATTAAGTTTATTATTAGTATAATTACTAGAATAATATTTTTCTTCATATTTTTTCTCCTTTTTGTATTTTATAAATTATATAATAGATATTAAAATAAATCTAGCGAACATAAAAAATTTTTTGTAACAACAAAAAACGGTTACAAAGTTTTCTTAAACAAAAAAATAAAAGTAAGTAAAGGGTTTTACTTACTCTTATTTGTGGCTCCTCAAATGACCTAAAGTCAAATTTCTCTATCACCTGGAAATACTTGATTTCACACTTTCTCTTTTTTCTTCGTGGACACTTTTGTGGACACCGTTTTAACAAATTTAAACAAGTTTTAACAATTTTAATTTATTTCTATCATAATTAATGTTTTATTACCCTGCTAAATTCTGCTAGGATATTCCTATTAGCTTGTTTTATTTTTAATCTCTCTAGTTTTATTATCCTACTAAATTCTGCTAGGATATTCCAAGGCTTTAAATGACAATACAAACGTTTTAGTTTTATTATCCTACTAAATTCTGCTAGGATATTCCTGGTATGTCTAAAAGACTGTCCAGGCTAACAAGGAATAAAC
>CALXCM010000058.1 GCA_944386785.1 uncultured Clostridia bacterium
TCCAACAAATTCTTTTACTTTATCATCTTCAACAAGTTCAATATTTTCAATTGAATGTGAAGTAATAAATCCATCTTGACAAATCATTAATGGAAGCATTACATTTTTGTTTTCTGCAATTCTATGTGCCATTAAAGTGTTGTCATATGCTTCTTGGTTGTTTTCTGAAAATAACATAATCCATCCAGCATCTCTTACACCCATTGCATCTGAATGATCATTATGAATATTTAATGGTCCAGATACAGCTCTATTTACTAAAGATAAAACAATTGGAAGTCTTAAACTAGATGCAATATATATCATTTCCCACATTAAAGATAAACCATTTGCAGATGTTGCTGTCATTGCTCTTGCTCCTGCAGCTTCTGCACCGATACAAGCTGACATTGCACTATGTTCACTTTCGACTGCAACAAAGTCTGAATCAACTGAACCATTTGCAACAAATGCTGAGAAATATTGAGGAATTTCTGTTGATGGAGTAATAGGGTAGGCTGCTACAACATCTGGATTTATTTGTCTCATAGCTGTTGCTGCTGCTTCATTACCACTTAATCTTTCTCTAATTCCCATAATTAGTCATCCTCCTTTCTCATTTCAATTGCACCAAATGGGCAAGTTTTAGCACAGATGCCACATCCTTTGCAATAATCATAATTAAAATCTTTTCTTTGAAGAGTTTCTTTATCTACTGGAATAGCATCATCTGGGCAAACTGGAAAACATAAACCACATTGTTTACATTTTTCACTTAAAAATACTGGTTTTATACTTCTCCAGTCACCTGTTTTAAATTCTTTTGCATTTCCTGCTTCATATATTGTTCCACCAGGTGCCATTTCCTCCATAGGAGTGTTTGGATTTATTTTAGTCATATCTTTTTTACCTCCTTTAATGCCATTTCTAAGGCTTTCATATTACCATCTATAACTTCTGGTTTTTTAGCAAATTTATGTTTAAAAGAACCTTTCATATCTTTTATTAATTCTTCGTCAGACATAATATTTGCTACTTTTATAATAGCTGCAAGCATAGGAGTATTAGGAAAATATTTTCCTAAAGCTTCTTCAGAGATTTTTCTTGCATCTAAGTAATAGATATCTCCTTTATAGCCTTTTAAAACTTTTCTTAAATAATCTTCTTTTTTTGTAGTATTAATAACAATTGCTCCTGTTTCTTTAAGACCAGCTGTTACATCAACTGATTCTAATAGAGTATCATCAACAACTACAACATAATCTGGATAATAGATATTACTATGAATTCTAATTGGTGTGTCACTTATTCTGTTGTATGCTGTTAGTGGAGCACCCATTCTTTCAGGTCCATATTCAGGGAAACCTTGAATATATTTTCCTGTGTTAAATGCGGCATCTGCTAAAAGTAGTGATGCTGTTTTTGCACCTTGTCCACCTCTACCATGCCATCTAATTTCTATCATGCCATCCATTTATTTTGCCTCCTTTAAATTAATTTTTAAAATGAACTAAAATATTTCATTTTACAGTCACAGTATATGCCTAAATTAGCTTATTGTCAAGAGATTTTGTTGTACGGATAGGTCGAAAAATGGAATATTAGTAAGCTAAAAAAATTCTAGAATAATATTGCAAAAAATAAAGGTTTATGATATATAAAATATTAGAATATAATAAAAGGAGATACAAAAGATGGAAGAAAATAAAAAAAGTTTGGGGTCAACATATAAAAAAGTAGAAAATAAAAAACATAAAACAGGAATTACAGTTAAAAGATTTTTTCTTATAGTACTATTTGTTGTAATAATACTTGCACTAGTAATAGGTGTTAGATGGAGACTTTTATATAATATGAATGAAAGCTATAAGGAAGCAATAGAATTAGATAATTGGCACTATTATTCAGATGCAGATACAACAATAATGAATGTATATAAAAAAGGTGACATCTGGAAAATGAATACAAGACAAAAAAATGGAGATGGAAATATAACATTTTGGAAAAACTTAGCTACAAATGAATCATATGTTTTTTATGAAGAGCCAGTAAAAAAATATCAAGAAGATAGTATTAGCCCTGTAATAGGACTTCCTCAATGTGGACTTGCAACAGATGATGAAAATACAAGAATAATTATGGCATCAACACCAACTTGGTGGATAGGTTTTGAAAAATATGATGGAAAAGATTGTTATGTAATAAAAATAGAAAACCATAAAGAATATGTAGATAGACAAACAGGATTACTTCTTGCAACTTTTGATGAA
This sequence comes from uncultured Clostridia bacterium, assembly GCA_944386785.1. Lineage (GTDB taxonomy): Bacteria > Bacillota > Clostridia > TANB77 > CAG-508 > CAG-269. Next base: position 2,250 of record CALXCM010000058.1, read on the forward strand.
AATAAGCAAACAAGAAATGTAGAATATGAATTTGGAAAAGTTACAGATGAAGATGTAAAAAAACCAGAGATATCAGAATATGAACCTTTAGAAGAATAAAATTTAAAATAAAGTATATAAAAAAAATAATAGAGGTATAATAAAAAGTATAATAAAAATCAGTAGTTTTAGCTACTGATTTTTTGTATTTTGAATATATTATTCGATTGGAATATGTTTCTTTTCTGGAAGTTCTTTTCTTTCTTCTTTTTTAGGAACTTCTATTTTTAAAATACCGTTTTTGAAAGATGCTTTTATATCTTCTTCTTTGATATTTTCTCCAACATAGAAGCTTCTTGAACATTCTCCAACAAATCTTTCTTTTCTTACATATTTGCCTTCTTCTTTTTCATCTTTGTTTTGATTTGTTTTTGCTGAAATCATTAAATATCCATCATTAATTTCAAGAGATATATTTTCTTTTTCATAACCTGGTAAATCCATTTCTATAATGTATTTATCTTTTTTCTCCTTTATGTCAGTTTTCATAAGTTTGCTTTCTCTTTCTCCTGAAAAGAATGGGTCATCTAAGAACATTCTGTCAAATAAATCAAAATCATTTCTCCTTCTAGGTAACATCATCATAATAATCAACTCCTTTAAAAATATATTTTATGTGTTGACTAAAATTGTTAGCACATATCGGAGGGATTTTTTCCTTCTGACAGCTATATTATACATCTGTTTTTAGCAATATCAAGAGGAGAGTGCTAAAATTCACAAAAAATTCACATAACAAAAATATGTTGCTAAAAATACTAAAAAAGGGTATAATACATGAAGAAAAGTAAAAAAAGAAAGGAAGAAAAATAATGCAAATATCAAAAGATATAACAAATGTTGGAGCAAATGATAGAGAATTAAAACTATTTGAAAGTCAATATGTATTAGAAAAAGGAATGGCATATAATTCATATTTAATAAAAGACAAGAAAAATGCACTATTAGATACAATAGATGAAAGAGTAACAGGAATTTGGCTACAAAATTTAGAAAAAGTATTAGATGGAGAAGAATTAGACTATCTAGTTATTTCACACTTAGAGCCAGACCATGCATATAATATTGGAATACTTTCAAAAAAATATCCAAACATGAAAATTGTAGCAAACCAGATTACATTTAACATGATTCCAAACTTTTTTGACATTGATAATTTATCTGAAAGAAAAGTTGTTGTAATGGAAGGTGATGTGTTAGATTTAGGAAAACATAAATTACAATTTATAATGGCACCTATGGTACATTGGCCAGAAGTTATGATGGAATATGAGCAAACAGAAAAAATACTATTTTCAGCAGATGCATTTGGAAAATTTGGAACAACAGATGCTGACGAAGATTGGGATTGTGAGGCAAGAAGATATTATTTTGGCATAGTAGGAAAATATGGAACTCAAGTTCAAAATGTATTAAAAAAGGTAAGTACATTAGATATAAAAACAATTTGTCCATTACATGGGCCAGTATTAACCGAAAATTTAGCACATTATATAGAAAAATATGATATTTGGAGCAGCTATAAACCAGAAGATGATGGAGTAATGATTGCTTGTGCTTCAATTCATGGAAACACAATGAATGCAGCAAGAAGATTAGAAGAAATTTTAAAAGAAAACAAAGCAAAAAAAGTAGTAGTAACAGACCTTGCAAGAGAAGATTGGGCAGAAGCTATAGAAGATGCATTTAGATATGATAAATTAATATTAATGGCATCTAGCTATAACCAAGAAGTATTTCCGCCAATGGAACAATTTTTACATCATTTGAAATCAAGAAACTATCAAAAAAGAAAAGTTGCAATAATAGAAAATGGCTCTTGGGCACCAAGTGCAGGAAGATGTATGAAAAATGTGTTGCAAGAAATGAAAGAAATTGATATAATAGGAAACATAATTACAATTAAGTCAAAAATGACTGAAAAAAATGAAGAAGAATTTAATATTTTAGCAAAGGAAATATTAAAATAGGAGGTGAAAGGCATGAAATATAGATGTACAGTATGTGGATATATATATGATGAAGAAAAAGAAGGAACAAAATTTGCTGACTTACCAGATGATTGGACATGTCCATTATGTGGAGTTGGAAAAGACATGTTTGAATTAGTAGAAGAATAATGTCCAGATTTAGGACAGGTCCAAATGGACATTTTTGTCCATTTTGGGACACATCTTAAATAAAAAATAAAATAGGACTGCATTTGATTTTAGCAGCCCTATTTTTTATTATCATTTTCATCTTCTTTTTTATCTTTTTTCTTTTTATGTTCTTTTGGAACAACAATATTTTCAGGTTTTTCGTCAGATGATTTTGGTGTACCTGCATTTAGATGGTCATAAGCAGGAGAAATATTTAAATTTGAACCATCTCCATTTATAATTTCTAATTTTTTTCTTTCTTCCATAAAATCCCCTCCAAAAGTAAACTAATTAAATATTAACATATAAAATAAAAAAGTGCAACAAACAAAAACAACTATTAGCTATTTTGTCTTGTGCTAATAGTTGTTTTTAAAGAGGTAAAAATTTTCAAATTAACCTAAAAAACGAATTTCTTGTTCTGACAGTCCTGTTATTCTAGAAATCATATCAATTGGTAAGTTTTCTTTTAACATGGACTTTGCAATTTTTTCTTTTTCAGCTTTCTCTCCTTTAGAAAATCCTTCAGAAATTCCATTAGAAACTCCTTTATCGTAAACAGAATGTTTATTCCATTTTTCTTCTCGTTCCCATCTTTCTAGTATTTCGGCTCT
>CALXCM010000059.1 GCA_944386785.1 uncultured Clostridia bacterium
CAAATCTTTCTTTTAGGCATTTTGCAAATTTATATGTTGTAGACTCTATTGGTGAACCATATACAGAATAATCGATATCTTCTTCTTTTTTCCATTCTGCACATTTATCATTTAAATGTTGCATTACTTTTAGAGCAAATTCTTTTCCTTTTCCATTATCTGTGTGAGAATGTCCTGTCATTACTTTTACACATTCATATAATCCTGCATATCCAAGAGAAATTGTTGAATATCCATGATGTAATAATTCATGAATTGATTCTCCTTTTTCTAATCTTGCTAATGCTCCATGTTGCCAAAGTATTGGTGCAACATCACTTGTTACATTACTTAATCTTTTATGTCTTAATTGTAATGCTCTATGGCATAATTCTAGTCTTTCGTCAAATATTTTCCAGAACTTATCCATATCTTCGTCTGCTGATAAGGCTACATCTGGTAAGTTTATTGTTACAACACCTTGATTAAATCTTCCGTAATATTTTCCTTTTCCTTCTACATAATTTTTAGCTTTTGAAATATTGCCTAAACTCATTGTTCTATCTGGTGTTAAGAATGATCTACATCCCATACAAGGATAACAATCTCCATTTCCTAATTCGTTTTTCTTTAATTCTTTCATTACTTTTTCGGAGATATAGTCTGGAACCATCCTTTTTGCTGTACATTCAGCTGCAAGTTTAGTTAAATACCAATATTTGCTATTCTCATGAATATTATCTTCTTCTAATACATATAGAAGTTTTGGGAATGCTGGTGTTATATATACACCTTTTTCGTTTTTAAATCCTAAAATTCTTTGTTTTAAGAATTCTTCTATTATCATTGCAAGTTCATCTTTATATTCGTCTGTTTCTCCTAGATACATGCAAACTGATAAAAATGGTGCTTGTCCATTTGTATTTGTCATAGAGTTTACTTGATAATTAAATGTTTGAACTCCATCTTCAACTTCTTTTTTAGTATCTTGCATAGCAAATTTTTCGCAATCTTCTTTTTTAAGATTTCTTTTTTGATATTTTTTTAGATATTTTTCATAGCTTGCTCTTACAAATGGAGCTAAATGTGTAAGTGATACTGTTGCTCCACCATAGCTAGATGATGTAACTGCTAAAATTATTTGTGTTGCAATTGTTGCAGCTGTTATAAATCTATGAGGTTTTTCAATCATAACTCCATTTATAACTGTACCATTTTGAAGCATATCGTCTAAGTTTATTAATTCACAATTATGAAGAGCATTTTGTGCAAAATAGTCTGCATCATGGAAGTGAATAATTCCTTTATCATGAGCTTCTACTATATCTTCTGGAAGTAAAAATCTTCTTGTTATATCTGTACTTGTAATTCCTGCTAAATAATCTCTTTGTGTTGTTACTACTTGTGCATTTTTATTAGAATTTTCGCTGTTCCAATATTCATTTTCTCCTTCGATTAGTTCTTTTATAGACTTATCTGTTGTATTTGCTTTTCTTACTAATTCTCTTGTATATCTATATGTAATGTATTTTTTAGCTAATACATATTTGTCAAATTCCATTAATTTTTCTTCGATAATATCTTGAATATCTTCAACTAAAATTCTTTTTTTGTTTAATTCCTCTATGTATTTTATAATTTCTTCAATTTCTTCTTTTGTTGCTTTTTCTTTTCCTCTAACTTCATTATTTGCTTTTCCTATTGCAACTCTAATCTTTTGAGGATCATAGTCTACAATATGTCCGTCTCTTTTTACAATTTTCATGTCTTTTGTTACCCCCTTAAATATTTTATTTATGTCCTAATCTTATATATAATATTTTTAATTTACAAGTTGCACTTGCACCTTTTTTGAAATTTTGTTAAAATATTTTTGGTGATTGATTATGAGAGGCATTTTTTCTGATTTAACTAAATTACAAATAAATAAATTATTTGATTTGCTTGGCGTACACTTCTACAAATACAAGAAAAACGAGGATATTTTGCCTACAATAAAATCAGAAAATATAGTTTGTATTGTAATGGAAGGAGAAATACAAATTAAATATATTGAATACAATGGAAATGAAATTGTAATGGAAAATTTGTCTAAAGATGGTGTTTTTGGAACTGATATTTCTGGAACTAATAATGATAATTTTGAAATATTATCTAAAACAAATTCAGAAATTCTAGTTATAGATTATGAAAATTTGGTAAATCCTAAAAATTCAAATCACACATATTTTAATATTTTTTTGATGAATTTATTTGACATTACAAGTACTAAATTTGGAAAAATAAATAAAAGGATTAGAATTTTAGAAAAAAAACAAATAAGAGATAAACTATTAGAGTTTTTTGAAAATGAATATATGGATAATCCTTCTAAATCAATCTATTTAAAAGTTTCTCTAAAAGAGCTTGCAGACTATATTGCTGTTAATCGTTCTGCTATGTTTAGAGAACTTCGTCATTTAAAAGATGACAAATTAATTAGTATAAATGGAAGAAAAATTACTCTATTATATAAATAAAAAAATTAACTAAGGTCATGCACTTCTAATTAAATTTCTACATATAATTTTTAGTATGAGAAATTGGAGGTGCATTTATGTTTTCAGCTCTTTTTATTAGTGGATTTTGTAGTTTTTTAGAGTTTTTTAGAACTGCAGTTTTTACTGTTCGGATATATTCAAGGAACTACACTTTTTCCTGAGCCTTTAACAAAAGAAGAAGAAAGAAATTGTTTAGAACAAATGGCAAATGGCGATGATGAAGCAAGAAATACTTTAATAGAAAGAAACTTAAGACTAGTTGCACATGTTGCTAAAAAATATAGCTCTACTAAAATTGATCAAGATGATTTAATTTCAATTGGAACAATTGGTTTAATTAAAGGAATTAAAAGTTTTAATATTAACAATGGAACTAGACTTTCTACATATGTTTCTAGGTGTATTGATAATGAAATTTTAATGCATTTAAGAGCTACAAAAAAATTAGGAGCTGAAGTTTATTTAAATGAGCCTATAGGAAAAGATAAAGATGATAATGTTGTTACTCTTCAAGAAGTTTTAGAAAACAATGAAAGGACAATTGAAGATGAAGTAGATATAAAACTTAAAATAAAAAAATTATATGAGAAAATGAAAACAGTCCTAAAAGGCCGTGAAAAAACTATTTTAGAACTAAGATTTGGCCTTGGTGGAAAAAAACCTAAAACACAGCATGAAATCGCCAAAATGATGGGAATTTCTCGTTCTTATGTGTCTAGAATAGAAACCAAAGCAATAGGAAAACTATCTAAAGAATTTGAAAAATAATGTACTTCAAAACAAGTTAAATCCAGTTTTAAGCCACTTTTCGTTGACATAACTTTATTTATTTGTTATAATATAAGTGACTTTTATATTAATAACTTATTGTTTTTTTAATAAGTTCCTAAAGGGCCTTTTCTACCTCCTTATATAAAATTCACATGCGAAAAATTTCTGTCGAAAAGTTCCTTTAGAAAAAAGTCGAAGCCATGCAAACCTAAACGCATGGCTAATTTTTTAATCTTTTTTTCTTCTTATTATCCAATCTTTTTTACATTCTATAGGTAAATTTATCAAAACTTTTTGTCCTTTAACTCCTGGGCTTATGCTATCTATTTCTTCTTTTGTCTCATAATCCCATAGGTTTTCTATTGTAAATTCTACTGGTTCTAATTTATATGGAACTAAAATTTCCATTTTATCTCCAACTTTTAATTTGTTTTTTATTTCTAATACTACTTTATTCTCATTATATTCTACTACTTTTCCGCCGAATTCATATTTTTCATTATATTGTCTTCCAGAATATTCTTGAATGTCTTTATTGTTTCTATCATTAAAATAAAATGAAGTTAATCCTCTTGTTTTTACTTTTTCTAGTTCTTTTAAGTATTTTTCATAATCATAATTTTCAGGATCTTTTTTATAATCATCTATTGCATTTCTATATGCATTTATAACACTTGCTAAATAATATTCTGTTTTTAGTCTTCCCTCGATCTTTACACTATCTATTCCCATATCAATTATTTCAGGAAGTTCTTTTATCAAACATAAATCTTTTGAAGAAAATATGCTTGTTCCATATTCGTTTGTTTCTATTGGCATAAGTTCTCCTGGATTATTTTTTTCTTCTGCATATAAATTATATGACCATCTACAGCTTTGTGCACAATCTCCTAAATTTGCACTTCTACATGCTAAAAAGTCACTTAAAAAACATCTACCAGAAAAAGCAAAACAAATTGCTCCATGAATAAAGATTTCTACTTCTAAATCTTTTGGTTTGTTTTCCATAATATATTTTAATTGTTCTTTATTCATTTCTCTTGCCATAATTACTCTTTTTGCACCATATTTATACCAAAACTTACAGTCTTCTAGGCTTATTATATTTGCTTGTGTACTTACATTTATTGGTACACTTGGAGCATATTTTTTTAAAGTTTCAATTACTCCAACATCTGATGCAATTATTCCATCTGGCTTTAATATTTCTAATCTTTTTGCCATATCAATTATTTCTTTATATTTCTCATCCCAAGCAAAAATATTTAAAGTTACATATACTTTTTTTCCTATTTCATGAGCATATTTTATAGTTTTTTCTAAGTCATCATCTTTCATATCAGCTCTTGTTCTTAAAGATAATGATGATGTACCACAATATACAGCATCTGCTCCATAAAGGAACGCAATTTTTGCTTTTTCAAATGAGCCTGCTGGTGCTAATAGTTCTATTTCTTTATTTTCCATTTTTTCCTCTTCTTTCTTTTATTTTATATATTTTTAGCATATATAATTATATATTGTTTTAAATCTATTGTCAATATATACTTTATGTTTACTTTTCTTTAGTTTTTT
>CALXCM010000060.1 GCA_944386785.1 uncultured Clostridia bacterium
TATTTTTGTTAATTAATTTTATCTATTACTAAATGCATTATTCTTATGTTAATCGTGCATTTAACTTTTTATTTAACCAATTTGAGAAATTTTGTTACATGTGTTATAATGCAAAACAATAGTATTATTTTATGGGGGATAAAATGTTAAGTAAAACATGTAGAGATGAAAACTTTTTTAAAGTATTCAAGGAATTAAAACATAGTCAAAGTTTAAATTTACCAAACAATAATAAATTAGAAATGTATTATACTAAAATAATGAATAATAAGTTTGATTATACAGCACTTATTGAGTTATTGTGTGAAAATATAACAAATTATGTTTTTTCAAGAAAAGAAAATTTAGAAGCAAGTGAAAAAAGGAAAATTTCTAATTTGACGATAAAAGCTATTAAGGAATTTAGAAAAATAAAAAATGAAGATGATAATGGTAGTGGAGGGGAATTAGGAGAAATCTTATTATACACATTTTTAGAATCCAGATTAAATGCATTTAAGTTGTTAAGTAAAATGGAATTGAAAACAAATTCTAGTGATTATATAAAAGGTGCAGATGGAATTTATTTATATGAATATGAAGATGAAAAAAAGCAAAAACATTTTGAATATATAATAGGAGAAGCTAAAATTGAAGGAACATCATCAGAAGCGATAAAAGATGCAATAAATTCTATACTAACCCACTTACAAAATGAAAACTTTGAAAAAGAATTAGTTAATAGGGAAATTTTTAAAGAAACATTTGATGAAGATGAAATAGAAAAAATAAAAAAAATTTTAGTCCCTTCACAAGATGAAGAAGATATGGATATTCAAAAAGCTTTTGGAATTTTTATTGGATATGGTATTGATAAGAGTATAAATTTGGATGGCATAAGTAATTCAGAAGGTAAAATTTTAATAGAAAAAAGACTAAAAAAGGATATAGAGAATATTTGTAAAAACATGAAACAAAAGATAAAAGATAAGAAGTTGAATAATTATTCTTTCTATGTTTATATTATGCCATTTAAAAATGCAAAAGAAGATAGAAAGGAAATACTTAAAAATATGGCGATATAGAGCTAGGAGGAAACATGGAATTAGGTGAATATATTTTCGGAGATTTAGAAAAAAATACATATTTATTAAAACTATACACTAATTTGCTAAAGTTGTATGCAATTAAACAGTTTAGGATTGATAAAGAACTAGCAATAGAAGACATAAATATAAAAGATTTACTTAGATTTGCTGATTTATTATCTAAATCGACAAATACTAAAAAAGAACAATTTCATAAAAATATAGCACAGAATATTGTTATATTACTTAAAAAAATATATCCTGATAACCTAGATATAACAGCAACTTTTGTTTCTGTATTAAATAATATTAACAATTATAGGAATTTGAATGAAGAAAAATATTATGAAAGTGATATAAGAGAATTTGTATATCAATATATTGAAAAACAAGAATATAAAATTGATATAGATGGGAAAGAGAGATATTTTATAAGAGATCAAAAAGAAATATTTAATAAATTAGAAAAGGAAAGATATTTTAGTTATTCTGGTCCTACATCAATGGGAAAAACATTTGTAATAAAAATGTTTATACAGAAAAGAATAAAAGATAATGAAAGAGATAATTTTGTAATAGTTGTTCCAACAAAGGCTTTAATAAGTGAAATTACAAGTGAACTAATTAATGAGTTAGGAGAACAATTAAAGAATAAAAATTATAAAGTTATAAATTCATGGCATGAAATTCAAAATGAACCAAAATATAATTATATAATGATATATACTCAAGAAAGATTTTTAAGTCATTTATTGAATAGTAAAATACAAATAGGATATGTTTTTATTGATGAAGCACATAAAATGTTTTATGAAGATACAAGAAGTGTATATTTTTACAAAATAATAGATATTTTAAATGGTTATGCTAATATTCCTAAGATTTTCTTTTCAGCACCTCTAATTGCTAATCCAGATGAATTCTTAAAGCTATTGCCCGCAACATTATCAAAAACATATAAAGTTTTTGAATTCTCACCAGTAAATCAACAGAAGTATATTGTTGATTATGATGGAAAAAATATAAGAATATTTAATGATTTATCATCATCATTTATAGAGATTTATTATGATAAAATAAATAATTTTAATCTTAATTATATATTAAAATTACTTGGAAATCAACAAAAGAATTTAGTTTATTGTGAAAATCCAAAGGAAGCAATAGATTTAGCTAAAGACTATGCTCTTACATTAAATAAAAAAGAGAATACTCAAAAAAATAATAATATAGAAAAAGTAAAAAAATATATTAAGAATGAAATACATGAACAATACTTCTTGGTAAATCTGATTGATAAAGGTATAGCATATCATGTAGGATATGTTCCTAATTCTATAAGAAAAAAAATAGAAAGATTATTTAGGGAGAAAGAAATTGACACAATTTTTTGTACAAGTACATTATTAGAAGGTATTAATTTACCAGCTGATAATTTATTTATTCCAGTTAAGAATAATTCAAAAATATTAAAAAATGACATTGATTTTAAAAATTTAATTGGAAGAGTAGGAAGAATAAAATATAATTTGAGCGGAAATGTTTTTATAATACCTAAAGATGGAGTAAAAACAGTTACAAAATGTACGAAAATGATAGATTCTGAAATAATCAATAGAGAATTATCAATTAATAAAGTATTATCAGAAGATAGAAAAAAAGATATAGTAAATAATTTAAAACAAGGAAAGACTGAATTAATAAAGATAACTAATAATACGGAATATGACTTTTCTAGATATATTATGAATGTTTTGATCGATGATATAGTAAATGAAAGAAAAAGTAATATAGTAAAAGTGTTTGAAAAATATATTGATAAAAATACAAAGAAAAAAATTTTAGATAATTTTAATGGGATGCAAGTACCTCAAGACATGCCAGTAACATTAGATCAAGTAGAATCTATCAATAAAGGAATAGATGAAGAATTAGAATATCCTACTGAAACAAATTATCAAACTATTTTGGATTTCTTAAAAAGTCTATATAAAAAATTTAAATGGGATATATACGAACCAAAAAATGAATTAGGAAATAAAAATATATTAAAATATTATGCAACTATTTTAAATCAATGGATAAATGGCGCGTATATTAGCCAAATTATTGATAATGCGATTAAGCAAGCTGAAAAAACAAAAATCATATATGATTATTCGAGAAAAATAGATTATATAGGCAATACTGAACAAATCAATATTATTATTAATAATACCTTAGATACCATAGAAAAGATAATTCAATTTAAAATTGAGAATTATTTTTCAAAATTTTCAGAACTATATAAAAAGAAGAAAGGTGTCGATACTATAGATAACGATTGGTACGAATATTTAGCATATGGTACAAATAAAAAAGAGATAATAGAATTACAAAAATACGGTTTTTCTAGAGAAATTGCATTAAAGATTTATAGAAGCAACAAATATATTATATGTAATGAAGAATCTTTCTTTATAAGTACAGAAATATTTAATGACGAAAATGATGATATTGTAGAAGAAGCGAACGAGGTATATTTAAACAATTCTAATAAATTCATAGAAAAAGCCCAATAGGGCTTTTTTTATGAATTTAAGCATCCACCAATCAACTCTACACCATAACAAAAAACATTCCTATAATATTTTTCATTCAATAAAGAGTATAATTTAGAAAGCTATAGTTAAACAATTCAAGTTTTTTTACACAAACTTTCTATTATTTTTTAGGAATACTATTTAAAATTTTTAGAGGAAAATAATGTTTTTTTCTAAAATCTAAACAATAGTTAAAAATATCATCATTAGCTTCTCTATAATTATTTATAATCAAAATTAAAATTTTTATCAATAAAGTTATTTTTTATGATAGTCAAAACTCTAAGAACAAACGAATTACATCAATCTGGTAAAAACTTCTCAAAAAAAAGCCTTAAAAATACATAAATGTTCTGTAGGCTGAAAATTTTATTAATACCTAAATACCAGCAAAAGTTCTGATTTCCACAAATATAAAAAATGGTCGAAACTCGCTCAAAAATTGAACGAAAAATTTAAAAACATTATAACAATGAAACAGGAAAAAAGAATTATAAGAACTGCTGGAAGAAGCAAAAAAATATTGGAAAATATAAAAGATTCTAAACATATTGATAAAAGAAAAGGATTTTTTCAAAAGATAGTAAATCATTTCGATAAACATGGATGGTTTAATGCAGAAATTATTGGACTTTTTGGTAAAACAGTGATAAAATTATTGGGTGGAATATAGAGAAAATTAGATGCAGTGTAATAATGATAAAATATGCAAATTATAAAATTCTAAATACAAAAG
>CALXCM010000061.1 GCA_944386785.1 uncultured Clostridia bacterium
TGTTATGCAATTTTTTATCTAACAAAAATATTTTTAATTTTTTTTGAAAAACTATTGACAATTAATAGTTAGTCTTTCAGACATTTTATATGTTACCATAAAATTATCATTTTTTCAAGAAAAAACCTTTAAGGTTTTCTTATTTTTCCTTAAAGGCTTTTTCTTTTGCGTTTTTATTGTTTTTTATCTGTTTTATTTTCTTGGGCTGCTTGAGTTTTATTGTTTTCTTTATTTGTATTTTGTGTTTTATTACTTTCATTAGTTGTTGTTTTTTTAGTTTCATTAGTTGTAGCTGGAACTGTGTTTACTTTTTTTGTTCCTCTTCTTACTATTCTTGTCATTGCACTATATGTGTCTGTTGAAAGTAATGTTGTAGAAATTACTTTTCCATTTAACATTTTAGTCATATATGTTTTTGTTTTTAGTCCATTTGTTCCTTTTTGCTGTACAACTTCTTTTCCTTCTTCTAATGTATTGTCATCTATATATTTTGTTGTATATGGAATTGTTGCTACTGTTTTTGTACTAAATGTAAATTCATATTCTTGTTCTTCTTTTATTCCATAAAAAGTAACTGTTGCAACTCCATTTTGTGCAGATGCTACTATTCTTATTGGATAGCTTCTTGTGTTTTTAAATTTAAAATCTGTTGAACCATATACTACAGTTGCATCTCTTCCTGCTGGTACATATGATGTAACAAATTGATGATTTCTTCTTTCTACTATTTCCATATTTGCTTTGAGTGCTGTATTATATAGTGTTGATGAAATTTGGCAAATTCCTCCACCTAGACCATCTACTACTTGACCTGCTTCATATATTTTTGCATTTTTGTATCCTGCAGCTACTGTTCTTGGTCCTAATGTATCATTATATGAAAAAGTTTCTCCTGAAAGTACTACTGTTCCGTTTAACTTACCACATGCTAGTTTTAGATTTGTTGTTCTATCCACATCACTTGCATCATATCTTGTTGTAAATGTTGCAAGTTCATCTGGAAATGCTTTCTCTCCTATATCTTCTAATGTTTTCTCTGGCTTTGTAATTATTAAAGGAATTATATATTCTTGTTTTTCTTCTTTTAACATTTCTCTTGCTTGTTCTAAGTCAAAATCTATTCCTTCTACTTCTGGATATATTGCAAATGGTTCTTCTTCGTAATATGCATCTTGTGCTTCTTTATGTACTTCTTCATATATTTTGTCTATATCTATTTCTTCTGGATCTTTTTGCAACACTGGTATTTCAATTTTTATATCTTCTGTATTTGTATTTAGTAGATTTTCTTTTACTTCTTCTAATAATTTTTCTGTATCTATTACAATTCCTGGTGTTCCTTTCGTAATTATCAAATTATTACCTTCTACAGAATAACTAGATTCTATAACTACTCCTGGCAAACTTATTCCAATATCTTCTATTGTTTGTCTTGTTACTTCTTCATTTAGTGTCATTTCTAATTCTATATTTTTCTTTTGAAACATTACACTTAATATTTGATAATTATTTACAAAAATATTTCCGCTTTTTCCTATATTATATGCTTCATCTAAAACTTTTTCTGTTTGATAGTTTACTTCCATAAGTGTTGGATTTAGAACTCCACTGTATTCCCCATAATACAAAGTTATGTCTTTTTCTAATTTTTTATTGTATATTTCATCTAGTTTCGCTTTTCCTTCTTCATATGAAAGTCCTGATAGGTCTACTCCTTGTATTGAAACTCCATCTAAAAATTTTTCTTGATTAACATTTAAAAGTGCAAAAATTGTCGAAAAGATTAAAGCAAGTATTGCTACTACTGCAATTACAAATATAGAAATAAGAATTGTTCTTTTTTTATTTGGTGTTTTTTTAGTTTCTTCTTCTTGCATTTTTTCAATTTCTTTTTCTACTTGTTTTTTATCTTCTTTAGCTTGTTTAAATTTTGAAGTTTCTTCTTGTAATTCTGCTTTTTTCTCTTCTTTCTTTTCTTCTTTTTTTACATCTTCTTTGTTGCTTTTTTCTTTTTTCGTATCTTTTTTTGTGTCTTTTTTAGATGTTTTTTCGTTTTTTTGTTCTTTTAATTCTTTTTTTGTTTCTTCTTTTTTGTCTTTAAGTTCTTTTTCTTCTTTTTGTTTTTCTTTTACCTTTTCTTTTCCCATTTTTTCTCCTCCAAATTTTTTGAGGTCTTCTTTTATTTTCCCCTTTTATTCCTAAAATAATATTATCATAAACTTCTTTTTTTTACAATATTTTTTATATTTCTACATAAGTTATTTTTTCTATTTTTCCCTTTATTTAGATTATATGTATAAATATTACAATTATTACAAATATTACAATTGTGTTAAATTTTGAAGAAAATACTTGAACATTGTAAAATTTAATATTATAATGTAAAAAGCAAAAGATAAAAGGAGAAAAAACATGGAACTAAGTAAAAATATATTTTTTAACACAGATAAACTTGTAGAAAATAGTAAAGTAAAAATTTCATATACAGGCGCTTTATTTCAAGATGCTTCTCAAGAAGTGTCTATTCATTATGGTTTTGGACATAATTGGGATAATATAAATGATGTTAAAATGGAAAAAACAGAATTAGGTTTCCAAGCTGAAATAGATCTTATAGGAACAGAATCATTTAATTTCTGTTTTAGAAATGAAAATAATGTATGGGATAATAATGACGGTCAAAATTATATATTCCCAATTGAAAAAGTGCAAACTGAATTATTAGTTTTAGAAGATGAGCCTGTTGCTTTAGGTTCTGCTAAAAAATTAAGAAAATCTTATTTATGGAGCAAAAAAATTCGTTTAGCAGTTTACAAGTTAATTACTTATCTTCCAAAAATAATTTCTGGAAATTATAAAAGAAAATTGAATAATAGTGAACAAAATTAATTAAATTTAAAATATAAAAAACCTCTATTTTGTAGAGGTTTTATTTTTATGAAATTTATGTAATTATCCAGCCACCATTTACTGGTATTATTTGTCCTGTTGTATATGAGTCTTCTATTAGCCATTTTACACATTTTGCAACATCTTCCACTTTTCCTATTTTTTCTAGTGGTATTTCGTTTTTTATTTCTTCTATTTCTTCTTTTTTGAATATTTCATTCATATTTGTATCTATTATTCCTGGAGCAATTGAGTTTACTCTTATATTTGATGGACCGAAGTTCTTTTGATAATGCTTTTGTTAATCCATCCATTCCTGCTTTAGATACTGAATATATTACTTCAAGTGATGCTCCTACCATTCCCCATGCTGATGATATATTTATAATGCAACCACTTTTATTAGATATCATATTTTTTGCAACTTCTTGTGACATTGCAAATGCTGATTAAAGATTTGTATTTATTACTCTTTGCCAGTCTTCGTCTGTTTCATCTGTAAAAAGTTTATATTCTGAAATACCTGCATTGTTTATTAATATATCTATTTTTTTATATTTTTCTAATGTATATTCTACTAATTTTTTTACTTCTTCTCTTTTTGATACATCTGCTTTAAATATATCTATTTCTATATTTTCTTTTTTTAATTCTTCTTGTAATTGTTTTGCTTTTTCATAAGATTTGTTATAGTTTGCAATAACTTTTATTCCTTCTTTTGCTAATTCTTTTGCTATTTCTCTTCCTATTCCTCTTGATGCTCCTGTTACTATTGCTACTTTTTCCATATTTATCATTCCTTTTTATTATTTCTAGAGTTTAAAACTAGTATAATTATACAGTATTTTGGCTTTTTTGTCTATTTTGTTGGAATTTTAAAAAACTTTTTATGTTCGCTTGTTTTTTACTGTAAATTATTGTAATATGTTAGCAATACATAATAGTTGGCAGAGTAGGAGTTGTGCCTGCTCTGTTTTTTTGCATAAAAAAAGTATGTGTACTTCCGGATACACATACAACTACAATCTGACAATCGGCGCCAGATACATTTATTTTGTACTTAAACAATAACATATTATCCATACTTTGTCAAATTAATTTTAAAAAAAGCCAATAATTAAGAGATAATCTCAAAACTAATGACCTTTTGGAGCCACTTCCCAGATTCGAACTGGGGACCCTCGCATTACAAGTGCGATGCTCTGGCCAGCTGAGCTAAAGTGGCATTATTTAATTGTTGGTGACCCGTACGGGAATCGAACCCATGTCTCCGCCGTGAAAGGGCGGTGTCTTAACCGCTTGACCAACGGGC
>CALXCM010000062.1 GCA_944386785.1 uncultured Clostridia bacterium
CTCTTACAGGCTCTCTTTCTTGAGTTTCTTGAGACATAATATTTTTAATATTTTTTTCTATTCCTTTTTCATCTAAAGGTCTTTTTCCAAATCTATTATTCCTATTGTTATTATTATTTCTATTATTTCCAAATTTATTAGAATTATTTTGTCTATTTTGATTAAATCTATTTTGTTTTGGATTTTGTGTATTTGGCTCTTTTTTATGATTTTCTTTTTCTTCTTTAATTTCTGTTTTTGTAGGTGTTGTTTTAGGTTTAATTTCTACCTTTTCTTCATGTTTTACTTTGTTTTCCACTTTTACTTCTTCTTTAACTTCCTTTTTCTCCTCTTTTTTTACTTCTTGTTTTGGCTCTTGTTTTGGTTCTTCTTTCTTTTCTAAGCCAAAAAGTTCACTTACAGTCATTGGTTTATTTTGTTTATTTCTATAAACTATATTATAGTCTTTGTTATTTCTTCTTTCTACAAAACCTACATTGTTTTTCTTTTCATTTTTTCTTGTAGTTTCTTTTTTCTTATCTTTGTCATCTTCAGATATAATTACTTCTCTTCTGATAATAACAGGCGCTTTTTCTTCTTTTGCTTTATTTTTTGTCTCTTTTTTAGGTCTTTCTCCTTCTTTTTTAGTTAGTGCTTTTTCAATTCTTTTTGCTTCTTCTTCTTCAACTCCACTTAAATGACTTTTTGCTTCAATTTTTAATTTTTTTGCTGCTTCTAACACTTCTTTACTGGTTAAGTTTAATTTTTTTGCTATTTCATGTATTTTTATCTTACCCAATAACTTCACCCCCATTATTTATTTTTTGTATTTCATTTGATAAATTTTCATCTAAAAAACCATATATAGCTTTATTATTTTTTCCAATTGCCTTACTTAGCTCTTCTATTGTTCCTAATATTAATACTGGCAAATTATATTCTTTTCCTAACTTTATAAATTTATCTTTTGTTCTTTCTGAAGCCTCTATAGAAATAATTATTAACTTTACTTTATTTTTCTTTATTCCACTTTCTACACTATCTGAACCAAATAACACTTTTCTTGCTCTTGCAGATAGACCAATTAATCCTAATATTTTTTTATTTATCAAATATGACACCTCTTAATTTTTCATATATTTCATCTGGTATTTTTGTATCTAAAATTCTCTCTAATCTCTTAGATTTTTGAACTTTTTCTAAACATTTAATATCTTTACATATATATGCTCCTCTTCCTCCGCATTTTACCAGATAAATCAACATTTATTTCATTTTCTTTGTTTTTTACAATTCTTATTAAATCTTCTTTATCTTTTTTTAAATTACAACCCATACATGTTCTTTGTGGCTTAACTTTCATGTTTTGTCCCCCTTTTATTGTATGTTTTGATTTATTTTTTATTCTGTTTTTTCTTCTACTTCTTTTTCGTCCTCATTTTTTGCTTCTTGTTTTTCCATTAAGATTTTTCTAAATTGTGTTTCAGATTTAATATCTATTTTCCAATCTGTTAATCTTGCTGCTAATCTAGCATTTTGTCCTGCTTTTCCTATTGCTAAAGATAATTGATCATCTGGAACAATTACTTGTGCAAATTTTTCATTATCTTTCATACCTACATCAACTGCCAAAATTTTTGCTGGAAGTAAGCTTGATGCAATATATATAGCTGGATCTTCATTCCATTCTATTACATCTATTTTTTCTCCATTTAATTCATTTATTACATTTTGAATTCTAACACCTTTTTGTCCAACACAAGAACCAACTGGGTCTATATTTGGATCTGGTGAATATACTGCAACTTTACTTCTATGTCCTGGATCTCTTGAAATGCTTTTTATTTCAATTACTCCTTCATAAATTTCTGGTATTTCAAATTCTAATAATTTTCTTACAAAATCAGGATGGCTTCTAGATACTATAACTTGTGGCGCTCCTTTTGCCCCTTTTTCTACATCTAATACATAACCTTTTATTTTATCATTCACATGATATTTTTCAGTTGGAATTTGTTCTTTTAATGGCATTATTCCTTCTAACTTTCCAAGGTCCATTATCACTATGTTTTTATCCGCTTTTTGTATAATGCCTGATACAATTTCTCCTTTTCTATCATTAAACTCTGTAAAGATTATTTCTCTTTCTAATTCTCTTAGTTTTTGGATTATTACTTGCTTTGCTGTTTGAGCTGCAATTCTTCCAAAGTTTTTTGGAACAATTTCAATATCTACAGTTTCTTCTAAATCTACATCTGGATTTATTTTTTTAGCATCTTTTAAGCTTATTTCTGTTTCTGGATTTTCTACTTTTTCTTTTACTTCTTTAATTGCATATACATGTGTTGCTCCTGTTTTTCTGTCCATTGAAACTTTTACATTTTCTAATGAATCAAAATTTCTTTTATATGCTGTAACTAATGCTGTTTCTATTGATTCTAATAAAAGCTCCTTTTTTATTCCTTTTTCTTTTTCTAAATCTTCTAAAGCTAAGATTAATTCTTTGTTGTCTATTGCTTGTTCTTTCATTTTTTATTCCTCCCTTTACCAATTATATATAGTTTTTATTTGTGCTATATTTTTTCTATCTATTTTTACTTCATCTTCACATTGTAATTCTATATATTCTTCATTAAAATCTTTTAAAATGCCTTGATATTCTTTATTATTTTTTTCATCTTTTTTAAATAATTTTACTAAAACTTCATTTTCTAAATTATCTTTTAAATGTTTTTCTTTTCTTAATATTCTCTCAATTCCAGGTGAAGATACTTCTAAAAAATATCCTTCTTTAATATAGTTTGCTTCATCTAGTATTGGATTTATTAAATCATTTACTTTTTCGCAATCTTTTAAATCTATTCCGTCTTTTTTATCAATATATATTCTTAAAAAATAGTTTTTTCCTTCTTTTGCATATTCAACATCATAAAGTTCATATCCGATAGCTTCTATTTTTGGCTTTAAAAGCTTTTCTACTTTTTCTTCTATATTTGCCAAATTTTACCCTCCTTTTCATTAATAAAGAGTGGGATTTGTTCCCACTCTTCTGTACTAAATTCTAGCTTCTTTTATATTATACCCAATTTTTAGCATAAATGCAAGCTTTTTTACATTTTTTATATACAAAAAATATCCCCTACATAACATGTAAGGGACTTTTGTGTCATGCTACTTGTTTACTGAAAGAGATTGAACTGTGGTGATATAATGGATATTATAAAATATGCATGACACTTTAGCCTTATTTCAAAAAAGAAACAAGGTCTGCTCTCCTATTCTTTATGCATAAAGACATAGTGTTCTTAGATATAAGGTATAATATGGCAAAAGACAAGTTGTAAAAATTGCATATAAGAATAAGAGGTCTACTACTTGGTAGACCTTCCTATTATACTATTTTTTTAATTTTTTGTCAATTAGTTATACCTTCTCAACTTGAACTGTTTCTTCTTCCCCAACATCTCCAATTTTTATATTTCTTACATGGTCAATTTTTTCCCATGTTGTTGTTCTCTTGAATAAACATTTAAAGTTTATAACTAGCCATGTTCCCATAAATAATGGGTAGCAAAGAAGTCCTTTAAGCATTGGTTTTATTGGTCTTCTGTCTAATATCATTGCAATTAAAGATGTTCCTATTGGTAATAAAAATGTTGGTATTAAATATCTTAATATATTTTCTATTAATTCTAATTCTGTCATTCCATGTCCTGCATACATCACAAAGTTTGTACATAATAGAACAAGTGTTAACACAAACATTGGAATACTTCCTACAATGTATAATAAACCGTCAAAGTTCATCATTGTTTTATTTTCTTTGGCTGCTTCTGCTAATGCTCCTGTATATTCTTTTATACATTGCATATGTCCTACTGTCCATCTACTTCTTTGTGACCAACTTTGTTTAAATCCTGTTGGTTGTTCATCATAAACAATTGCATCTGTTGCCCAACCTAATCTTTTTCCTTTTATTATTCTTTTTAATGAAAATTCGATATCTTCTGTTAGTGTTACAGTTTTTAAGCCACCTTCTGGTTTTATAACATCAAATTTTACCATAAATCCTGTACCATTTAATAATGGAGATAATCCTAAGTTATATCTAGCTAAATGATAAAATCTGTGCATTGTCC
>CALXCM010000063.1 GCA_944386785.1 uncultured Clostridia bacterium
AAATACTAAAAAATATGAAGGAGGGAGAAAATATGCTAGCAGTAGTAGAAATGATGAGAAAAGAAGCAGAAAAAGAAAGAAAATTAGACTTTAGTAATGGACGAAAAACAGGATTAAAAGAAGGAATAATAAAAATCGTAAAAAGATTATTAAAATTAAATTATGATACAAACTCAATTAAAGAAATTACAGGACTAAAAGAAGAAGAAATTGAAAAATTAAGAAATGTTGACAAAAAATAAAATAAGTAATCTAAATAAAAAGTCAAGGAATAAGAATAAAAACCTTGACTTTTTTTGTTTGTTCGCTTTTTTCTTTTGAAAAACTATGATAAAATTTAAAACTGTTAGAAGGGAAGAATAAGTATGTCTGGTAAAACAAAAATTGGGGAAATATTTAGTGATTATCAAACACAATCAAATATAAAATATGCAACAGTAACAGCCTTAAATGTTTTGAAGAAAACAAATTGTTTGCAAGTTTCAATATATTTTGATGAATATATAGAAATAAAGGAAATTTGGTTTTTTGAAAAATTTTTAAGAGAAAGATTTCAGTTTCAAGATGTTGATATAAAAATAAAATATCATGAAGCTGTAGAAAAAAAGAGCATAAAAGAAGAGTGGAAAAATATAATTGCATATATGGCACATAAATATCCATTAGCAAGACCAATGCTACTTCTTAAAAGTGATATAAATGTAGACGAGAACGAAATTTTAATTAAAATGCACATAAAAGGAGCAGATTTTCTAAAAGCCAAAAAAGCAGATAAAGAACTTGCAAAACTTTTAGAAAATATATTTGGAATAAAATATAAAATTGAAATTGTAGAAGAAATATCAAAAGAAGATATAAGAAAAATAAAAGAAAGATTAAAAGAAGAAGAAAATAAAATAGTTGCTCATATTGAAGAAGAAAACAAAAAACATTTAGAAGAAATAGAGGTTCCAGAATATTCTGACCCAGACTATAAAATGCCAGAAGATGTAGAAGGATATATTCCAGAAGAAAGTTTGCAAGAAGAAACACAAGAAAATATTAATATAGAATATATTATGGGAAAACCATCAAAAGCAAAAGAAAGACATGTAACAATAAAAGACTTAAGTGCAGACTCAGGAAGAGTAACATTAGAAGGAAGAGTAATTACTTCAGATGTTCGTGAGACTAAATCAGGCAAAGGAATGCTAATATTTGAAATCTATGATGGAACAGGAAAAATAACAATAAAATCATTTGCAAAAGACCTAAAAGAAGGTCAAGAAATGGTAGAAAAAATAAATAATTCAAAAACTATAAAAGTAACTGGAAAAGCAGGGCTAGATACTTATCAAGGAGATGTAACAGTAATTGCAAATATCATAATTGCAACTGAAAATAATCAAATACCAGAATTACCATCAGAAGAAGAAATAGAAGATACACCACTAATTTTAGGTAATTCAATAAATATACAAGAACCTTTAGTAAAAATAGAAGATTTAGGTGTAGAAGATGGAAAAGTAGCACTTCAAGGAGAAGTGATATATTCTGAAGATAGAACATTAAAATCAGGAAAAACTTTATTTAGTTTTGACCTATATGATGGAACAAGCACAATTACTTGTAAAGCATTTCTAGAAAAAGATAAAGCAAAAAAAATAATGAAAAGAATTACATCTGCAAAAGGTGTAAAAGTTTCAGGAACAGCAGGAATGGATAGTTTTGCAAATGAGCTTTCAGTCATGGTAAATACAATAGTCGAAACAGAAGGATTGAAAAAACAAATAAGACAAGATAATGCAGAAGTAAAAAGAGTAGAACTTCATATGCATACACAAATGAGTCAAATGGATGCAATGACATCAGCAACAGACCTAATAAAAAGAGCAATGAAGTGGGGGATGAAATCAATTGCAATAACAGACCATGGAGTAGTACAAGCATTCCCAGAAGCACATAAACTTTTAGGTTATGATAACCCTGATATGAAGATACTTTATGGAGTTGAAGCATATTTAGCACCTGATAAAAACCCAGTAGTAGAAAATGCTAAAAATCAAGATTTAAAAGATGTAACATATTGTGTTTTAGACTTAGAAACAACAGGATTTTCTGCAGCAACAGAGAAAATAACTGAAGTTCGGAATTATGAAATTAAAAAATGGAGAAGTAATAGACGAATTTTCATGTTTTGTAAATCCAGAAAAACATATCCCTCAAAGGGTAACAGAAGTAACAAATATAACTGATGAAATGGTAAAAGATGCAGAAACAATAGATAAAGTATTTCCTAAAATATTAGACTTTTTAGAAGATTCAGTAATTGTTGCACATAATGCAGGTTTTGATGTTGGATTTTTAAAACAAAATGCTAAAAATTTAGGTTATGAATTTGATTATACATATCTTGATACTTTAAGTTTAGCAAAAGACTTATTTCCAGAATACAAAAAATACAAATTAGGAAAAATTGCTGAAAACTTAGGGATAAAAGTAGAAGTAGCACATCGTGCCTTAGATGATGTTGATACAACAGTAAAAGTATTTAAAGTAATGCTAGATATGTTAGAAAAAAGAGGAGCAAAAAAAATAAGTGACATAGATAAAGTAAGTCGTACAGAAGAAGCAAAAAAAGAAGAATACAAAAAATTAAAAACATATCATGCAATAATACTTGCTAAAAACTATATAGGATTAAGAAATCTATATAAACTTGTATCATATTCACATTTGGACTATTTTTACCGTAAACCAAGAATATTAAAAAGTTTACTTGAAAAATATAGAGAAGGGCTAATTATAGGTAGTGCATGCGAAGCAGGAGAACTGTATCAAGCAATAGAACTTCGGAAAAACTGATGAAGAAATAGAAGAAATTGCAGAATTTTATGACTATTTAGAGATTCAACCAATAGGAAACAATAACTTCTTAATTAGAAACGAAGTTGTAAAAGATGAAGAAGGTTTAAAAGATATAAATAGAAAAATAGTAAATCTAGGAGAAAAACTAGGAAAACTAGTTGTTGCAACTTGTGATGTTCATTTTATGGACCCACAAGATGAAGTATATAGAAGAATTTTAGAAGCAGGACAAGGATATGGGGATGCAGATAATCAAGCACCATTGTATTTAAGAACAACAGAAGAAATGCTTGAAGAATTTAGCTATTTAGGAGAAGAAAAAGCATATGAAGTAGTTGTAACAAATACAAATAAAATCTCTGATATGTGTGATAGAATAAGCCCAATATCTCCTGAAAAATGTCCACCACATATTCCTGGTTGTGAGCAAACAATTAAAGATATTGCATATAATAGAGCACATGAACTTTATGGAGATCCATTACCGGAAATAGTGCAAACAAGATTAGATAAAGAGCTTGACTCAATTATTAAAAATGGATTTTCAGTTATGTATATAATTGCTCAAAAACTAGTATGGAAATCAAATGAAGATGGATATATAGTAGGATCTAGAGGTTCAGTAGGTTCATCATTTGTTGCAAATATGACAGGTATTACAGAAGTAAACTCACTTCCACCACACTATAGATGTCCAAACTGTAAATATTCAGATTTTACAGACTATGGATATAAAAATGGATTTGATTTGCCAGATAAAGAATGTCCAAAATGTGGACATAAATTAGATAAAGATGGAATGGATATACCATTTGAAACATTCTTAGGATTTAATGGAGATAAAGAGCCAGATATAGACTTAAACTTCTCAGGAGAATATCAAGCAAAAGCACATAAATATACAGAAGTAATATTTGGAAAAGGAACAACATTTAAAGCAGGAACAATAGGTACAATTGCTGATAAAACGGCTTTTGGATATGTAAAAAAATATTTTGAAGAAAGAAATATTCCAATAAATAGAGCAGAAACACAAAGATTAGCAAAAGGATGTACAGGAATAAAAAGAACAACAGGACAACACCCAGGTGGAATTATAGTTGTACCAAAAGGTAGAGAAATATATGAATTTTGTCCAGTACAACACCCAGCAGATGACCCTAATTCAGATATAATAACAACACATTTTGA
>CALXCM010000064.1 GCA_944386785.1 uncultured Clostridia bacterium
TCTAAAATACTTTTTATATTATATATATCAGCACGATAGACGATTTCTTTTTCATATTTTGTTAAATATTTTTCCATGGTATCTAATAAACTAAATTCTTGAAAACATTTTTTTACCACTTCGATATCTACTTGTTCTATTACTTTTTTCCCATAGTATATTCTCTTGTCGTTATAAGTTTTAAAGTCTAATATGGCAAGACGTCGTTTATCGTAAGGAATACTATCTTCTGCAATACATATATATAATGTCTGAAAATCTGACTGATTTAATAATTCGACATTCTCTATATCAAGCAATTTTTCTAATAATGTTTCTAAATTGATAATTTGGGTTTCTAATTCTTCTTTTTGGCGATTTTTTTCAGAAGATATTTTTTGGAGTTCTTGAATTTCTGAAGCTAATTGTTCTTCTTTTTCTTTTAAACGATTTATAAAGTTTTTTAGAAAAAAATTTTGGCTTTCTGACATTTCCACTGGAAAGTGTTTTTCATTTTTTGCTTCTAAAACAATTTTTATTAGTCGGATTTGTTCCTTTACTTCAGCTTGTAGTTCACTTGGATAAATTAGTGGTACGATACTATCTGTTTCTAAATAGTTTATGTTTTCAATATCTTTTTCTAAATCGTCTAGAAATTCGTTGATGATGTTTTTTTGACGCATGAATATTTTTTCTTTGGCTTCTTGTTCTTGTGATGAACATTCCTCATATTTTTTATAGAGGATTTCTAGTTCTAACTTAATAACTTCTTCCATATTTACTCACTCCAGTTCAACAGTAGGTCATACGTCTTTAAATAGAATGTTAAATCCGGGATACAGCGACTAAAGTTTTGATAAAATTTTTCTTCTTTGATACCTAAAGCGCAAGATAAATCTTCGATATCCACTTGTTTTTCTTTGATGATTTTGAAACAATCTTTTTTGATTTGTTCAAAAAACTCTTCTTGTTTGTTTGTCATAGGGCTACACCCCTTTCTAGTTCTAAGGCTTCATACAATTCTTGTTTTAATGGTTCTTGTGTTGATAATAGACTCTGTATTTCTTCTGGTTTTAGTGATTTTAATGATTTAATTTTTTTTTCATATTTTCTTCCTAAATAGTCTGATGTGTCGTAGATATTTTTTATGTTATCGGCTGTTATGACTAAAAAAATGTTATTTGGTAAGACACAGTATGAAAGACCCATTTTGCCATTTTTGTTTAAGAATATGTCAAAGTCTAATTTTTGTTCGGTTAGTACTTTAGAATGTTTGATGCCTTTTTCATAATCTTTTTTATTTTGTAGTAATCCACGTAGTAAAATGGCTATTCGATTTTTTTCTTCTGGGAATTTTTCGATATCTAACAATGGATTGTTTTGATTGTCTAACAGAAATAATAGGTTATCGGCTGGCTCTGCCGCAAGGTGTTCCGCCCTTAGTTTTGGCTCTAGTTCTAGCATACTTTGGAGGGACTCTTTTAAAAACTCAATATAGACTTCTAAATCATTTCTAGATTGTTCCGCATCTATTGTTTTTGAAACGTTAGAAATTAAATCTTTTATCAATGTATCAATATCTATTAACTCTAGTAATAGCACTGCCATTTTTTCTTCTGTATATTGGAAGTCTTCTTCTTTTACTTCTTGGTCTTTTAAGCAAGAAACGACAATTTTCATATATTCAATTTGTTTTACATTCTTATTTTGTAAAAGATGGAAATACTTTGTTTTCATCTCATTTACTTGTTTATTTAACTCTTGGTATTCTTGATAGAGTTCTTTAAAGCTTTTTTGTGGGACAGTAGTTGTTTTTTCTTCTTGTTTGATTTTCTTTTGTTCTATTTTAGGGCTACTATCAAATACCATCTTACTTAGTACATTTAGTTTGTCCATTTCAGATAACGTGCTTATCTCTATTAATCTGGATATATAATCAAAAGAAAAATCTTTGCCATTTAGTATTTTCTGACATTCTTCTAAATTGGCTTCTAGTTGTTTTATTTTTTTCTGACTTTCTCCATTATTGCGAGTATAATTTTTAATTTTTTCTGATTCTAATACACTTTTTAGTATGTCTTCTGCTTGAATAAGATTTGTTGCTTGTTTATGATAAAAAAAGTCTAATATTTCTACTTCTATTTCAATGGATGGATCTAATGTAATTAAAATGTTTTTAGCATCTACTATAGATTTTATCGTACGTTCTTCGTTAATTTTTTGAATTGCATAGCTGTACTCTAGTGTTTTTTCTAATCCTTCTTTTTGATTTTGTAAATTACTCATATAGCTTTTTACATATTCTTCAAATTTTTGCCATGATGCTTTACATTCCGTCTCCATAAGCCGACCCTCAATTCTAATTTCATTTTATCATATTGTACTTTTTATTACTAGTTGTTTGATAGTTTTTTTATTTCTAAGTTGAATGTTTTTATATTAATATTTAAAAAAAGATAGTTTATCACTATCTTAGAAAATCTAGAATTCCTCCAAGTTCATCTGTAATTGGTGAAAGGATAAACTCCATATAAACGTAATATGCTGAAGTTAGTAAAATAGATAAACATACCAGATTGAAATAATATTTTGCATTTCCTTCTAGTGCTATTTCATCATTCATTGTTTCATAAATCATTAATAATGAGTATACTCCACCTATTACCGTTATAGTAACCCCTAAAGGAGCCCAGATTAATGTTAATATCGGTGAAAGGATTAATGCACAAATATATAGAGGAACAATTCCCATGGCAGCAATTCCTAACAATCTTTTAAAATTTGGTTGTTTTTTCATAATTAAGCTTACAATATAATACACAGTCGCGATAGCAACAATGATTCCTAAGAAAATTAGTAAGTTTTTGCCAATCACTTTGATATATTCAATCTCTTTTAAATTATCCCATACCCATGTTGTTGTACTTTTACCAGTCCAACTATAATTTACCACTCTTACAGAATTAAACATTGTTTGAATTAATGATGCGATCGTGGCAATTAATGTGACGATGATCGCTAAAACAGCAGAGTTTTTTATATTATTGAAATTTGGCAATTCTTCTTTCATTGCTGTAAAAGGTTTTTTGATTACTTTAAACATACTTACAAACACATTTGTAGTGCTAGTCTTTTTTGATGTACCTACACTTCCAGCATTAGGTACGGTTTTCGTAAGTGCTGGTTGTGGTTGTTGTACTACTGCTTCTGTGTTAGGTACAACTGTTTGATTTTGCATTGTATTTTGTACTGGACTTTGCACACCAACTGGTTCTACAGGTGTATTTGTTGTGAAAACATTCTCGTTATTGTTTATAACTGAATTTGTCTTTTCTAACGGTTTTCCACATTTGATACAGAAATTTGAGCCATCAATATTTTGGGCTCCACAATTTGGACAAATCATAAACTATTACCTCCACTTTTATCATTTATATCTTTTAATGTACTTGTTATCATGTCACTGTCTAATACTGAATTTAACAAATCAGTACCAAAGTTTTGAATTCCAACGCTCGTATTATTTGCCCCGGCAATTCTAGAATTTCTTAAGCCTGTTCTTTTCATTTTATATTGGTCTACTTTTCTTAAATTTGTTACAGAAGTTTTTGTGTCTTTTTCGTGCTGATGACGAGCCGAAGCGTTACGATACTTGGCTAGCATTAGAAAGAAGAAAATAAATCCTAATGTTAAAAATAAATAGTTGTAATCAAAGTCTACAAAAAGCATTAAGAAAACTCCTAGTATTTCGACTAAAGCCGATATTCCTAATAACTTTGGCATATGAATTGGAACACTACCCATTGTTTCTTTTGTACGGGCATTTACTGCTACATAATGAAGAATTTTTTTGTTACCACTTACTTGTTGATAACTATATAGCCATACTGGTAAATATGCTGATGCCCATTGTCTACCTTTGACGCTTAAATTTTGTTGTTGCCACGCTACTCCACGATTATATTGTTTTAGAGAGTCATTCGCGGCAAATCTAGCGATATCTTTTGCTTGTGTTTCGACTAACTTAGAAA
>CALXCM010000065.1 GCA_944386785.1 uncultured Clostridia bacterium
ACTAAAATAAGAAATAATATAAAATATTTTATTATAATCATAAAGCTTGTCCCTTTCTTTTTTATATTATATTCTTGAAGAATTTTTTTAGAACTTTTTTATGATAAAAAAATAATTTTTTCTATTTGTTTTGTTTTAATTAAATAATCTATTTTATTATTTTCTTTTATATCTTCTAAGTTTTTTCCATGCATTGTAAATATTCCTTTTACTCCTGAAATAATTGCATCTTGTATTGCCTCTATATCTTCTTTTCCTCCTATTTCGTCACATGCAATTACTTCTGGTGCCATTGATCTAATTAGCATTTTTATTCCTTTTTCTTTTGAGATATTTTCTATTACATCTGTTCTTACTCCTACATCATTTTGTGGTATTCCATGATACATTGCTGCAATTTCTCCTCTTTCGTCTACTATACCACAAGTTTTTCCTCTAAAACCTATGCTTGGTATTCCATTACTTATATTTCTAATTAAATCTCTTAAAATTGTTGTTTTTCCTTTACCTGGTGGAGAAACAATTAAAGTATTATATATTGTATTTTCTTCTTTTAAAATTACATCTTTTAAAATTTTATTACTACACCCCTTTATTTGCCTTGCTATTCTAAAATTTAGACTTGTTATGTATTTTATATTTGTAATTTTATCGTTTTCAGTTATTGCAGTTCCTGTTAGCCCTACTCTATGGCCACCTTTTATTGTTATAAATCCTTGGCAAATCTGATTTTGATATGCATATATTGAATTATTGCAAAGCTTTTCTAGAATTTCAAAAACTTCACTTTGAGTAGGTAAATATTCAATCAAAAAATCTGCTTGTCCTGTTTTTAAAATTATTGGTTTATTTACTCTTATTCTTATTTCTTGAAGTGAAGAAATAAGGGTTTCTTTTTGGTTAAATGTATTTTTTAATATCTGATAAATATTATGTGGAAAATATTTTAATATATCATTTAAATTATCCATATTTTTCTCCTTTGTATTTTTTAGTGTAAAGAGGCAAAAAAATTAAGAGAAAAAGGGTTGTCCCTTCTCCTCTTAATATATGCTTTAAATATTAAATTTATGCCTCTACGCTTTCACTTATTACTGCTCTATAAATTAAACCTGTATTACTATCTTTTTCAAATTCTACTCTGTAATTTACATCTGTTTTTACTTCTTCTTTTAGCATTGTTATTGTTTGTTCATTTACTTCATATTCTTCGCCTTTAAAATTTATTTCTGTTATTAATAATTCTTTATTTCCATCTTCTCCGTTTTGTAATTCATTATTTTGGTCTATTGTTGTAAGAAGTCCTCTTACTGTCACTCCTGCAAGTTTTGTACTTTTATATAATTCAAATTTTTGATTAAATTCGTTTATTTCTTCTTCTGTTAAGTTTACTTTTCCTATTTCAAACCCTAAAAGTTCCGAAAAATTTGGAAACACCCAAAATATTGGATTTTCATTTTCTAATAAACCTATTCTTTCCATTAATTCTTTATTTACATCTATCATTCTTTGTCTTACTTGACCTGCAAATGCTGTTACTTCTTCTTTAGCATAGTTTGATAATATCATTGAATTTTCATTTGTAAAGTCTTCTATATTAGATGTTCCTATAAAATTTATATTATTATTTAATTTGTAATTATATGTACTATTATTATTTCCTATTTGGAACTCATAATCTTCTATTATTCCTTCATTTGAAGTTATATTTCCCCATCTTAAATTAAATAAAATATTTAATGGATTTTCGCCTGAAGATTTATATGAAATATTATATGTTATTTCATTATCATTTGGATTATTTTTTGTAATGTTTAAAATATTTTCGTCTAAATTTATTTCTATACCTGCTAGTTTTCTTTTTTGTTCATACACTGTGATTTTTAGAGTTTTATTTAAAATTTCATTATTATTTTCTATTTCTTCTTTTAATTTTGCAATATCATTTATGCTCAAAGAATTTGATGAGCTTTCTACTTTTAAATATTTAGTTATTAAATTTAATGTTTCTTCATCATTTTGTAAAGTTTCTAATAGTTTTAAAGTAACATTTTTTAATTTTTCTCCTGATAGATTTAATTGATATCCATTCATATTTTGGCTAGATACTTTTACAAAATCATCTTCTGATATATTTGAATTTAAAACTCCCAAATATTTATCTCTTAGACTTGCTACTTTTTCCCAAGAAAAATCTATGTTTTTTAATTCTTGGATTTTTGCTAAAACTCCTATTACATTTCCTAGGTCTTTATCTAATTCTGGAATTTCTTTTGCAGTTGATACTAGATACTTACTATTTACATTGTCTGATTGTAGTCCTATTTCTTCTCCTATTTGCTTAAATGAAAATTCTAGTTTAGAGTCTTTTGAATAGTTAAATGATATATCTTCTTGTCTTTTTGATTCCGAATTTTGCACTTCTCCTTCATATGTAATGTTAAAATTATTTACATTATCATATTTTGCTTGGTCTTCTGTTTTAGATATATTTGGTGTTATTGTTCCTTTGTTTGTAAAAGTGGTTGCTTCTTTTTTATTTAAGTAATTTGTGATATCTGTTCCTATAAAAGAATCTTCTGAATTTTCTAGAGCCATGTTTGTATATTTTAGAAATAGGTCTTGATTGCTTTTAAATAAATCAGTTGCAAAAAATATGATTAAAAGTCCTATTACAATTAATAAAGTGAAACATAAAATTATTGAAATTATTAATACTTTATTTTTCTTCTTTTGCATAAAATAACCCTCTTTCTTTGTTTTCGGAAAAATACAATAAATAGATAAATAACTAAAGTGTTATTTACCTATCTATCTTATTACTATTCCCAGTTATGATATACTTCTGATACATCATCTAAGTCGTCTAATCTTTCTAATAGTCTTTCCATTTTTTCTTGTCCTTTTTCATCTAGGCTAACTGTTGTTGTTGGCACCATTTGAACACCAGCTTCTGCAAATGTTAATCCTGCTTCTTCTAATTTTTCACGAACTGCTGAAAAGTCTGCTGGCTCTGTTGTTATTTCATAAATTCCTTCTTCACTCTTGAAGTCTTCTGCTCCTGCTTCTAAAGCTAGCATCATTAATTCGTCTTCATCCATAGATGTAGTTTCTTTTTCTATTACAATTACACCTTTTTTATTAAACATATATGATACACAACCTGTTGTTCCTAAGTTTCCGCCTGCTTTGTCAAATGCATGTCTTACATCTGCTGCTGTTCTATTTTTATTGTCTGTTGCAGCTTGAACAATTATTGCAACTCCATTTGGTCCATATCCTTCATATGTTATTTCTTCATAGTTTTCATTGTTTCCTGCTCCTGAAGCTTTTTTAATTGCATTGTTTATTGTATCATTTGGCATATTTGCTGCCTTACATTTTGCAATAACATCTTTTAGTTTTGAGTTACCTGCTGGATCAGGCCCACCTTGTTTTACTGCAATTAACAATTCTCTTCCTAGTTTTGTAAATATTTTTCCTCTTGCTGCATCTGCTTTTCCTTTTTTTGCTTGAATATTATGCCATTTACTGTGACCTGACATCTTTATTACCTCCCTTTAAAATCTAACTTAGTTTTAAAACTTAAAGTTCTTAGTTATTTTACCACATTTTTTTATATTTGTGTAGTATTTTATAAATATTTTTAGTTTAGTTTTCTTTATTTATGCTATTTACATCTTACTTATATATTGTAATTTTAGTGAATAGTAACTTAATTTTCTTTTTTATTAAACATATGGCGTACTTTATCTATTCGATTA
>CALXCM010000066.1 GCA_944386785.1 uncultured Clostridia bacterium
ATTTCTTCTGTTATATCCATCATATCATGATAATCTTGGTATGATGCATATAATTCAAGCATTGTAAATTCTGGATTATGTCTGATATCCATACCTTCATTTCTAAATACTCTACCCATTTCATATACTTTGTCAAATCCTCCAACAATTAGTCTTTTTAGATTTAATTCTAGTGCTATTCTTAAATACATATCAATATTTAATGCGTTGTGATGTGTTATAAATGGTTTTGCTGTTGCTCCTCCAGATATTGTATTTAGTATTGGTGTTTCTACTTCTAGGAATCCTTTTTCATCTAATATTTCTCTTATTTTGCTGATTATTTTGCTTCTTGTTATAAATGTTTGCTTAACTTCTGGGTTTACTATTAAATCTGTATATCTTTGACGATATCTTAAGTCTGGATCTTTTAAACCATGGAATTTTTCTGGTAATGGTCTTAATGATTTTGAAAGTAGTGTTACTTCTTTTGCATGTACTGATATTTCTTCTGTTCTTGTTTTGAATACAAAACCTGTTATTCCTATGATGTCTCCTATATCCCATGTTTTGAATGCTTTGTAACTTTCTTCTCCTAAATCATTTATGCTTACATAACTTTGGATTTTTTCATCACTGTCTTGTATTGTACAAAATGATGCTTTTCCCATGATTCTTTTTGCTATTATTCTTCCTGCTACTGTTACGTCTTTTTGCTCGAATTTTTCGTAGTTTGATTTTATTTCTCCTGCTGTGTTTGTTCTGTTGAATTTTGTTATTTCAAATGGGTCTTTTCCTTGTTCTTGTAATTCTGTTAGCTTTTCTCTTCTTATTTGCATTAAGTGATTCATATCTAATTCTTCTGTTTGGTTTGCTTTTTGATTATTGTTTTCTGACATAAAATCTCCTTCTTTCTTTATAATTTATTGTGAACTTATTCTTTTATAGTTATAATTCACAACCTTAAATTTATTTTATAAACTGTGAATTGTAACATTTCATAAGTTCTGGTATTTGTTTTCTTTTCTAACTTGCTATATTATATCTTAATTTTACCAAAAAGTAAAGAAATCAATTAATTTCTTTACTTTTTTTCACCTCATGCCATTTCTTATCTTTTTTATGTTCTTATTTTACTACATGTGCTTAAAAATATCAAGACTTGCTTTAACCCTTTTTAAAACATTTGTTTTTGTTGGCATAAAAAATTTCCGTCACAGCTCTTTATTAAAAAATGTGACGGTTTTCTTATTCTACTTTTTACTATACATTTTTTCTTGCTTTTTTATCTCTATATATAACATTAACTATTGACAATTAAGCTTTTTACCTATTAAATGGGATAGCGCATACATTTTCAGAAATATATTTTGATATCTCCTTTTTTTCAAGGCATATTATATTGTTAATATAAAACTGCTCTAAAGCCAATCCCACTACTTATTGTTGATACAGTGGAATTCCTTACTGCTACATACCCATCATCATATGCATTGCCTCCTCGCTTTATTGGATTACCATTTATTCCTTTTTCTAATGTCCATTCCATCATATTTCCAGCTATATCAAATATATTTAATACACTATTCCTTTTCGTTGCTCCTGTTGTTAATATTACTTTTCTATCTTCAAAACTTTGCTTTCTATAGTTTCCTTTTATCTCAACCCAATCAGTCAATGTACTTTCTTGTGGATTAAATAGTGCATATTTTGCTGTAGAAGTAATCCAAAATTCCGAATTATAATAATTTCCCCATGTTGATGAATCACTTTTTATTTTTTCTCTTCGTTCTTCAGGTGTATTTCCTAATTCTATTGCATTTTCATCTAAAAATCTGCATACTAAATCCCATTGAATACCAAACATTAAATTACATTTTTTATCTCCAATTGATAAACCTTCTGATAGTTTTTGTGCTTGACTACATGTTACATAGTTATATGGATATGCTCCTTTTTGTATTACTGCTTTCCTTGCTGTATCTTCTGCTGTTACTGGATTATCAAATGAACCTACTTCATATCTTCCTATATAAAAACCACCATCGCTTTTTATACTTTGTAACATTTTAGCATAATTACTATAATATTCCTGTTCGCCTAATCCACTACCTTCATGCCATGCGTCTGCATAATTATTATTTCTATATTCTTGTGAATAATTTATTAACGCATTTTCAATTTCTTCGTCTGTTTTTGCACTTGCTGTTACACTATATGGTACTTCTATCCATACCCATTCATTTCCGTTTTTATCTATTATAACTAATCCATCTTCTAGTGTATTTTCTCCTTCTACTTGTGATACTGCTGTTTCTGCTGGGATTTTTACTGTTTTTTCTTCTCCTGTACTATCATCTGTATGTGTTGTATTTTCAGTATTTGCTGTAGCCTCTAATGCTGTTAATCTTCTTAGTTCATCTTCTTCTGCTTCTTCTGTATCTGCCTTTGCCTTCTGTACTTTTGTTATAATCCCGATTGTCTCCCATTAATGTCGCAATTGTTACTCCTGCCAATATTAATAACACAATGATAGTAATTACTAATGCTATTAATGTTATTCCTTTTTCCTTCAAACTTATAATCATACTATTCTCATAATAATATAAATTTCTTTTTGTTAGATTTTCCTTTCTTTGCTTTTTTCTTCTGTTTTCTCTTTTTTTCATCATTTGATTTTCCCTTTCTTTCTATACTAATTTAGTTTTTTTACTGGTTACCTATAAACCTTTTTTACTGTCTACTTTGTATTTATTTTTCTCTTTTTGCTATCTTCTATACATTTTTTCATTCTTCATTTTGTATATTTTGTGAATTAAATTAATGCATTATAGTTTTTTATTTCTTGTTTTTTTGCTTTCATTTCAATACTCTAAGAAAACGTTTATTTTATAATATCCAGAAATTTAGCATGTTGTATAGATTTTTTAACTTTTTCTTTTCTTTTTTTAAAAAAATTTTTTCTTATATTTTTTCCATTTTTTTATTTGACTTTTGGTTGACTTTGCTTTATTTTATTGGTAAAATAAAAACATGAAAAAAGTTCCTAGAGTATTGAACTCTAAGAACTTTTTTCATAATTTATACTATTTATATAAATATCTTTTACACTATTTCTTCTACATATATTTTATCATTTACAGCTACTACTGTATATTTATAAATATTTTTTAATTCTTTTATCTCTTCAAATTCACCATATTCTTTTATTTGTTCTTTTGCTTCTTTTTGTTTTTCCTGTAATTTGTTTTCTTCTCCTTTTTTTAGATATTTAAACTCTATCATTACTCCTTTATATCCTTTACTCTGGTCTTTTGGAATTAACAATATATCTGGATATCTTCTTTGTACTTCCATCTCTGATTTTAGTCTAAATATTTTTAAGTTCATTGCTATACAGTAAAATATTAATTTTATATATTTCTAGCAAGGTAGACATAGCCATTACTGAACTATGCCCCTTTCAGACCCGTACGTGCAGCTTTCCCGCATACGGTTCCC
>CALXCM010000067.1 GCA_944386785.1 uncultured Clostridia bacterium
GAGACTAAAAATCTCTGTATTTTATAGTTTCTCTTAGAAACGACCTCCGCCGCCTCCTCCGGCCTCCGGCCGTCCACCTATTCCAGCTGATCCACCGCCAAAGCCTCCGGCCTGAACTATATGAAGATGAACTAATACTTGCTGAGCTTGTGCTTATTGCTCTATTCATACTTTTATTTAATTCTCTTGTTAAATTCATATTAATACTTTGATATATTAATAAATTGGTATCAATATCAGATATGTCTGTTATATACATTTTCATCTGTTTTTCTACCTTATCTGCACACCCTAATACTGTTGCTGTTACTAAATATTTTTCCCATAATGTTATTTCTGGAAGCTCTTTTTTGTCAAACCTGCTAAAATCTTTTAAAAATCTTTTATGTGCTAGCCATTTTGAATATTCTTCTTGGCCTTTTAGGCTTCTGTTTTTATCTTTAATTCCTATTACAAAATATATAACACTTACTATTGTAATTAAAATCCAATATGTTAACATTTGTTTGCTACACTCACCTATTTCTAATCCATAAAATACTCCAAAAGTAAAACATAGGCTTAAAATATAATTTATATTTACAAAAATATTATATACTATAGATGATGCATTTCCTTTAAAATAACTTTTAAGTTCTACTTCTTTTTTTGTTTCTTTTTTAAATTTATTAATCTTTTCAATTAATGCTTTTGCTTTTATTGTACTTTTTCCAAAATTTTTTAAATCTTTTATATTACATCTATCATTTTTTCCGAACTAATTTAAATAATATTTCTAATACTATAATTTCGGCTTTAGTTCCAACATAATCTTTTTTTGT
Source organism: uncultured Clostridia bacterium (assembly GCA_944386785.1). Lineage (GTDB taxonomy): Bacteria > Bacillota > Clostridia > TANB77 > CAG-508 > CAG-269. The sequence goes on from CALXCM010000067.1 coordinate 822, forward strand.
AAGATTTAATATGATTTCATCATCTTGCTCTTTCTCGTAAGTAATTACTTTATTAGAAATTAAGTTTAATATTGTTGCAGAAATACCTAGATTAGTACTTTTTCTTTTCATTAAATATTCTAAAACATTTGGGTTGTCTTCACTTGGAAACTCTCTATAATATTTTCCTTTAAATCTAGCTTTTTCGCGTAGTATTTTTATTAATTTATATATAGCAAATACTAGTAAAATTAAATAACAAGCTATTACAAAAATCATAAAATTTCTTCTTAAATTAGCATTTTTAATTTCAACTATTTTTTCTAGGTTTTTACAAATATCTAAATATTCATTTTTTGTTTCTTCATCAAATCCTTCGTTAATTTCTTCTATAAAGTTATCTAAACTTTCTCTATTTAAAAGTGAATAATTATAATCTGTTAGGCTTTCTAATCTATATTCTAAAGTTTCTTTCCAATCTTTATTTACTACACCTTTAGTTTTTTCAATTCTATCTAAAAATTTTTGTTTATTTTCACTTGTTTCATCAAGTTCATTTACTAATTCTAATGCTCTGTTATACATATACATTCTTGGATCTTCTTCTAGGTCTAGAACAGCTTGACTTGCTCTATTTTCCATTTCTAATTTTGCATTTTCTCTTTTACTATTTGCAGTATCTGCCATCATAGTTTCATATTTTAAAATATTTTCTCTTCCACCTACATTAGATTTTTTAGTGGCAAGTGGAACAAGATTTTTATTAAACATAATTCTTACAGTTTCAGCTGTATAATTATCTACATTTTTATCTTGGAAAAATAATGTCTTAGAATCTATAATTTTATTTTCACCTGTTAAAGGACCATGTGTCCAGATTCTAACATCATTATCTTCTCCTGGAAGATGCATTTTTACTTGAAAATCAGAAATTGTTTCTTCAAAACCTTCTCCTAGAACATTCCAATACAATTCTGCTACATCATTATGAACAACAACTGCATCTGTAATTGTGTATTCCATGCATAGTACTTTATTTTTATTATCTTTACAATAAATTTTAAAATCAGCACCATATCCGATTATCAGTTAATTCATACACCCCATAATCTCCATTAGATGCACTTCTTACTTCTTTATATGTAGTTTCTATTTTATTTATATCATCAATCGTTTTAAAATTTTCTTGAGATATATCATAAACTTTTATGTCTTTTATTGAAGTACCATCATATATATCTGTATTTCCCGCAAAATTGCTATATATTCCTGTAAAAGTAGTTGAATAAAGGTTTTTATACTCTATATCTCTTAATCTTCCATTATATTTTCCGTTAAGCCATGCTGCTTCTTTTATTGTTATTGAACCATCAGCATTTATTGTTATATCTTGATATAAAAGTTTTGTTTCTTCTTCTGATGCAAAAACTTTATTTATTAGAAAAAATGTCAGAAAAACCACAAAAAATATTAATATAATTCTTATTTTTTTCATATCTATCCCCCATATACAAATTATGATATAGGAAAATTACTTCCTATATCACATTTATTCATTATATTTTATTTCCTGAACCAAATACATCAATCATTTTATGTTTTACTGTTTCTTTTATTAAATCTCTTGCAGGTGTTAAATATTTTCTTGGGTCAAAGGCACTTGGGTCTTCTGCAAAAGTTTTTCTAATTGCAGCTGTCATTGCTAGTCTTAAATCTGTATCAACATTAATTTTTGATACTCCTGATTTACTTGCTTCATTTAACATTTCATCTGGCACACCTTTTGCACCTGGAATGTTTCCTCCATATTTATTACACATATCTACTAATTCTGGAATTACAGTAGATGCTCCATGTAATACAATTGGAGTATTTGGTATTCTTTCTCTTATTTCTTTTAAGATATCAAATCTTAATTTTGCTTCTCCTTTAAATTTATATGCTCCATGGCTTGTACCTATTGCTATTGCTAAAGAATCGCAACCTGTTCTTTTAACAAATTCTTCTGCTTGGGCTGGATCTGTGTACATAGCATCTTTTGCATCTACATTTACATCGTCTTCAATTCCTGCTAATTTTCCAAGTTCAGCTTCTACTACAACTCCTTTTGAATGTGCATAATCTACAACTTGTTTTGTAAGTCTTACATTTTCTTCAAAATCATATTTTGAACCATCTATCATAACTGATGTAAATCCATTATCAATACACATTTTAGCTGTTTCAAAATCTGGTCCATGGTCTAAA
>CALXCM010000068.1 GCA_944386785.1 uncultured Clostridia bacterium
CATTGTTAAATTTTTTTATAAATGATATTAATGTAAAATTGATTTCTTTTATTATTCTTTGTTTTCCTGTTTTTTTGCTTAGTATTTCTGGTGTTCATGGTGAGAATATTATTTATATTTTTGTTTATATTGTTAAGTTTTTATTTAGTCAAAAATTATTTTTTTATCGTAAGACAAGTAAGTACCGATAATTTTTTTACAAAGCATAACTTATAAAAGATATTGATATATTAATATTTCATCATCTTTGAAATCAAATTTACTTATGAATAGTAGTACTATTAATCTATATATAATAAAAATTTGACAAATTAACCTTGAATTTTTTGTATAAAAAAGATATAATTTGTATTACAAATTGATTAAAATAGAGACACTAATTGCACAAAAGCAAATAGCATCGAATGGAGGTTTTTATGAAGCTAGAGCAAAATGATAAAACACTTTTATTTTCGGAGACAGTAATACCTGATGTCTTTTTTTCAGATTATTTATCTCAGATTCCAGGTGATTATTTAAAAATCTATTTATATATTATATTTCTTTCAAAATATAAAAAGGATATTAAATTAAATGATTTATCTAAAAAATTAAATATTCCTTTAAAGACAATCAGCGAAGGTCTAAAATTTTTGGAAGAAAATAAGTTGATTACTAAAAAATCTACTGGATATATTATTATAGATTTGCAAGAAGCAACTTTACATGAATTATACACTCCAAATCTTACTATTTCTAAAGAAAAAGTTGCTACAACTGCTAAAAATAAATCTAGAGCAAAAGCTATTGAACATATAAATAATATGTATTTTCAAGGTATCATGAGTCCTTCATGGTATAATGATATTGATATCTGGTTTAGAAAATATAATTTTGACGAACAAGTTATGATTGCTCTTTTTGATTATTGTTATAAAAGAAGTGCTATGCATAGAAATTATGTTCAAACAGTTGCGGAGGCTTGGGCTTCAAATAAAATCAAGACTTGGAATGATTTAGATAAATATTATGAAAAACAAGAAAAATTGAATTCATTGAAAAAATCTATTTCTAAAAAGCTTGGCAAACGTGGCAATTTAACTCAATATGAAGAAGCTTATATAGAAAATTGGGTTTTAAATTTTGGATATGATATGAATATAATAGAAATAGCTTTAAAAAGAACTACTTTAAAACAATCTCCTACATTTGAATATATAAATACTATAATCACAGATTGGCATGATAGAAATCTAAAAACTCCTTCAGAAGTTAATGCATTTTTAGAACAAAGGAAAAAGCTAAATAAAGATACTAAAAATCTAAAAACTCAAGTACAAAAAGCTAATTATGAACAAAGAAAATATGAAAACTTAGACTTTTTATATGCAAATCAATCAAATAAGGAGGCTTAAATGTCTAATGATGTTTTAAATAATTTATTAAAAGAATATGAACAAAAAAAGATGAAAGCAGAAATTGAAGCAGAAAATAAAAAGGAAATTCTATATGATAAAATTCCTAGACTAAGAAAAATAGATAATGAAATTAATTCTTATGCTATTTTAGTGACAAAAAATATTTTGAATAAAAATAATGAATCATTATCTGATTTTTCTTCTAAAATGCAATCATTAAAACAAGAAAAAGAAAATATTTTAAGAGAAAATAATATTGATGTTTCTTATTTAAAACCTTCTTATTCTTGCAATTTATGTAATGATACTGGCTACATACAAAAAGACAATTATCGCAGTGAAATGTGTAGTTGTTTAAAACAAAAGCTTTTAGATATTTCTTTTAATAAATCAAATATGTCTAATTTAAATGTAGAAAATTTTGCTAATTTTAATGAAAATTTATTTTCAGATGAACCAAATGCAAGTAAATATAAATTTAATATATCTCCTAGAGAAAAAATTAAAAAAATTAGAGATAAATCAATAGAATTTGTTAAAAATTTTGATAATCCTGATTACAAAAATCTATTATTTACTGGTAACACAGGACTTGGAAAAACATTTTTGTCTAATTGTATAGCTAATGAAGTTTTAAAAATGGGAAAAACCGTTCTTTATCAAACAGCTCCTGTTTTGCTTGAAAATATTATAGATTTTAAATTAAGTAAACAAAAATATAATTCTGAAAATATTAATAAATCAGTTCTTGAAGCCGATTTATTAATAATAGATGATTTAGGAACAGAGTCATTAAATAGTATGAAATTAAGTGAATTATTTACAATAATAAATACTAGAATTTTAAATCTAAATCATAAAATTACTAAAACAATTATTTCTACAAATTTAAATATTAATGAAATTTTTAGCAAATATGAAGAAAGAATTGGTTCAAGAATTGCAGGATATTACGATATTTATTGCTTTTTTGGAGATGATATCCGTTTTAAAAATAGATAAATGTTTAAAAAAAGTTGGCTCTTACACCAACTTTTTTATTTTTTGTTACTTTGTTAATCTGGAAAGTCTTCCCCTAGTAACTTTCACTCTGTCTCCCTTTCTATACTTGTGAACTTCTTTTTCCTTTAAATAGAAAGGCGATACACCTTTTTCTTTGAAATCAATTTCAAAGATTCCTTTCCGCCCAGTTCTTTTTATAGATTTTACGGTTAAATTCTTAACTTGTGACATATTTTATACCTCCAAATTTTTGTATAGTATATAAATTATACCATATTTTTCTCGAAAAATAAATACTAAGAAATATTCTTCTTTTAGAAAGAGATATGTTAAACAAAATAATTTAACATATCTCTTTTATAATTAATATTAATTTTCAGCTTCGTGTAATTCTGGAGTTAAAGTTTCTATACTTACAACTTTTCCACCATCACTTGTTCTCATTAAAGTAACACCTTGTGTTGATCTTCCTAAAACACTTATGTCTTTTACTTTTATTCTAATAATTGTTCCTGTATCTGTAACTAACATTACATCA
>CALXCM010000069.1 GCA_944386785.1 uncultured Clostridia bacterium
ATGGCACGGTCTTCTATTGATATATGTCTCATACAGAAAAACCTCCTATTGAGAATACTTTTGTTTAATTGTATTCTCATTAGTTAGTTGTTAGAACATTTAGCTTAGGAAAAAAATATTCTTACTTAAGAATACCTTTATAGTTTTATATTCTCTAATAACTAATATTATTTTTGATTTCTACTTGTTGGTTTGTCTGGTATTGTCATTTTTGTAATATTTATTCTATAACTTGTTATGAATTTTCTATACTTTTTTCTAATTTTTCTAATAAATCCAACCAATTTCTCTTGTCACATTCATCTCCATATCCGCCATCTTTCTTGGTCTTTTATATCTTCTATCATTGATTTTTTTATTTTATTTGATAGTATATCCATATTCTCAATTATAAATTCTGGTATAACACTAGTTATATATGTTCTTCTACCGAGTCCATATCTCAAACTACTTGCAACTATTAACTCAAAATTATTTTTTGTATCTTTTATTTCCATTCTTATACCCCCAATCTATATAAATTTTTATATTAGCAAAATATACTTTCCATTTTTTATTTTTCCTAATATATTTAATTTTATAAATTCTTTAAAAATTTTATTTATACTATATGTTGATAATTCTATTTTTTCTGCTATTTCACTTTGAGTTTTTAAAATTAATTTTTGTTCATTTGAATTTTTAAATAGATATGATATTACTTTATATTGATTTGAATTAAATCCTTGCAATAATCTTAAAAAAGAATCTATATCTATTAGCACAATATCTTTTTTATTATTTGTTGTCTTAAGTTTTTGAAATGCCGAATATGCGTGTTTGTGAGCAACCTTATTGCTTTCTCTTGGTATCCATCTAAGCCTAAAACTACAATTTTTTTTAGATAATATTTTTTTGATTCTTGTATAAGTTTGTTTAATTGTATTTAATAATGTTAAATTGTTTTCAAAAACTTTTATTTTAATTTCATCTTCAATAAAAAAATCTCTTGCTACGACACAATCAGTTCTTAACCAAAATTTTTGAGTTATGTTCTTATTTAATAGACTCCCTTGTATAAGATTTATTGCTTGAAAAATAGCAAATACTTCACATTCTGTTGAATTTTCCAATTGAACATTACATTTTTTTGCAATGATTCTCACTATTTTATTTTCTTGCATGATAACAATAGCATAAGTTCCTACTTTAGCTACATCATCAAAACTCCCATCAGTAAAAATCTCATATATTTTTTGCGTTTCCATTATTATCACATCCCTATATTGAATATTAAAAAAATGCTACCCTTTACTATAATTACTTTGATCTTTTATTTTAACTGGATAACCAAATAATAAATGTAAAACTTGAATTATAAAATATAATAAACATATATTTTATTAAATATTAACTTCAAATTCTATTGAGTTTAATTTTGATACTTCAAAATCAGTTTCTTGAATAGTTTGTTATATGCATATTCATTTACATTGCACTCATATTCTGCGAATTTCCTTTCTTCTTCTGCAACTACATTCATTAAACTTGATAAATTTGTCTTCATACATTTCACTCCATTCTTTTTATCTCAAACTTTTGTTCGATTGTACTATCTTATTTTCTTTTTGTCAATATTTTTTTAAAATTTTTATATTTTTTTTGCATAAATTTGAAAAAAACATACTAATTAGTATGCTTTCTAAATATTAATTATTTAAAATTTGTATTCTTAATCAACCTTTTGGGCATATTTAATTTGGATTTATCAACTTTTTATCAATAGTCTCTTTCTAATATTTTTATTGATCTTTTTGTTGGTTCTAAACCATATTCATAGCTGTCTCTAAATATTCTAGGCAACTTTTTTAGTCTGAAATTCAAATCGTCTAAATCGCATTTTTCTAAGTCTATATCTTCTTTACCTAACCAATTAGAATACATTTCATAATCTTCGCCTTTTTTAATTTTAAATGCTTCTCTAATGTCTTCTAATCCCATTACTCCACCACAGTCTTCAATTATTCCAAATCCTTCTCCTTCAATTACTCTTGGCAAATCTTTTCCATTTATATTATTATCTTGGAATATTTTTTCTAATATAATATTAAATCTCCAATTATCGCCAAAATCATATTGGAATTCCATTCTTTCATTTTCTTGATTTAATATATGTTTTAGTTTAATATCCTTTGCATCTTTTAACTCTCTATATCTTTTATCTAGTCTAGGAATAATATCATCATCTTCAAATATACAACCATATTGTCCAACTTTAAAAAATTCATCATTATCATAATCTTTCATATATTTGTTATAATGTTCTAGATGATTTATAATAAAATTATTCAACTCGTCTACTTCAAATAAATATAAGTGACTTCCTTGCATCTCAAATAATGCCATTAATATATAAGCTAATTTTGCAACAGTTATATCATTCATTACTTGAAATCTTCTCCATATTTTTGGTTCATAATCTTGTAATTCTGCATAAATTTGATATATTGGTTTACTTGCCATAATTCCATCTCCTTCACTTGAATACATTTTATCACAAATTTTAATAAAAATAAAGTAATCTACATAAGTTAATGCAAATTACTTTATTTTTAGTTTTATTTAATTACCAATTCTACTTCTATTTATATATGTCTTATACAGAAAAAACCTCCTATTGAGAATACTTTTGCTTAATTGTATTCTCACATACAATAAGTTAGAACTTATTTATTTAATTATAAAAAATTACATTTTTCATAACTAAAAGTGTTATATATAAATGTTTTTACCTTATAAATCACAATAATACAAAATACGACATAGAATATATTAGCCCTATTTTATGAGGTGAGAAAATGAAAAAGATAAAGAAAAATGATAAAG
>CALXCM010000070.1 GCA_944386785.1 uncultured Clostridia bacterium
AATACCTCAAAATTAAAGGAGAAACTATAATGAATAACTTTCAAAAAATAAAATATTATAGAGAAAATTCGCACTGGAGTCAAGAAGAGTTGGCAAAAAAATTGGGAGTTTCTGTAAGCACTATAGGAATGATTGAAACTGATAAAAGAAATGTAAAAGACAATTTAAAATTTAAACTTTGTGACTTATTTAATATAAGCATTGCTGAATTAATGTCAAGTAATACAATAGATTTTGAAATTCTTAAAAATAAAATTGTATCCGTATTTATAAAAAATAAAACCAAAAATGATATATTTAATGAAGTTATTAAAGAAACTATAAATATAATAGAAGAAACACAATATATAGAGCTAATTAAAGTACGTTGTAATTTTATCGAAACAAGAGAAATTCTTAAAAATATATATCATTTCTATTTCAATTATCTTCCTAAATATGAAAAAGTAGCAATACCTCGAGGAGAAATCTTCACAGAACTATATAAAGAACAGACAATTGACTTGCTAAAAAAAATAAATTATAAAAATATAAACTTTGAAAATAGTATAGTAGTATATCCTGAAATTATCATCGGCTCAGAAATAGAAAAATCTATAAGTAAGGATTTTTATAATGATAAAGATTGTATTGGAATAAAAATATCAACGAATAAAATGTCACCTAAATATGAAAAAGGTAATACTCTTATAATACAAAACAGTAAAGAATTTTATAGTGGTCAAGATGTCTGTTTTAAAGATAAATCAAGATACAAAATAGGACGAGCTTATGTGCAAGATAATATAGCGATTATAAAATATTTAAACAACGAATATGATATTGAATTTTTTAATATAGCATACTTTAAAAAATTATTAATTGGAACTGTAGTTTCGGTATTAATATAAAAATAGAGTAATATGTTTCAGTTTGCAGACAGGACATATTACTCTAATGACACAAATACTTTTAAGAAAGCATTTGCTATTATTATTTTAACAAAAAGTGTTCAAAAAAGCAAGAAATAGCCAAAAACTTTCTTAAAGTATCAATGAAAAACAAAATATTTTAAGGAGGTTTTTATTATGGCTGGAAGACCAAGAAAAAACGAAAAAACAAAAAGTAGAGGAAGAAAAGGAACAGGAACAATAACACAAAAAACACAAAAAGTAGATAGAAAAGAACATAGATTATCTAAAATGTGCAAAATATGTAGTGAATGTAAAGATAGAAGCATTTGTAATAATAGAGTAGGTACAAAAAAATGCAAGAAGTGTTTAGAATGTAGTGGAAAAGATTGTGATAGATTTTATGTATATACATTTCATACGGCTTTATCTCCACAAGTACATCATAGCAATAGAAACTATTTAGGAAGATATGAAACTAAAAAAGAGGCACAATTTAGCATTGATAAAGCTAAAAATGGAGGATTTATTGAAAAGTCTAACATAACATTATTTCAGGTGTTGGAAAAGAAAAACAAAATAAGGTTGGATGCTAACAAGATTAATTATAATACTTATGATAGAAATAAAACCTTAAGAAATAAAATGTCTAATTGGGGATTAGCTAATAAACCAATTCAAAAAATAAGTACAACAGAAATTCAAAATTACTTAAACAGTTTAAAGAATACATACTCCCAATCTGAAATTGATAAACACATTAATGAAATAAATTCTGGATTTAAATATGGCATACGATATGGCTTAATTAGTGAAAATCCTTGTGATAACATTGAAAAAGTAAAAAGTACTTTATCTGTAAAAATTGCAAGACCTTTCGAAATAGACGAACAAAACTTATTAATGGACTTTATCAACACACACGATAAATTAACGGATATTAGGTCGAGGATGGATAGTATTACGTTTAAGAATATTGTAAAACTTGCTTTTTTCACAGGGCAAAGAATTGGAGAATTACTTGCTTTACAAACTGGTTTTGATAAAAAACATTACACTAGTGATATTAATTTTGAAAAAGAAATTTTTATTATTTCAAAAACAATAACCAGAGAAAATGGAAAATTTATTTTAGGAACAAAAACCAAAAATGCTGAAAAGAGAGAAAGACAAGGCTTACCAGACAAAAGAGAAATACAATTTGACATAGCTCCCAATGATATTGTAAAAGATGTTCTTCTTGAACAAATAGAACATTCAAAAACATTTAAAAACAACCATCAACATTTTCTTTTTTGCAACAAAGATGGAACTTTTGTAACTCCTTCACAAGTAACAGTAACTTTTAAAAGAATATGCCGAAAATTACATATTCAAGAGGACAACCCTGGCGGTTGTTTCATACATCAAGCAAGGCACTCATTTGTTACAAGGTGTCTTGAGGCTGGTCTAAAAGTTGAAACTATTGCTGACTTAATAGGGGACACTGTTACACAAGTTCAAGAAACTTACGCACATATTCTAAAAAGATTTAAACAAGATGAGCTAACAAACTTGCATAATTATTATAAAAATAATAATTTAATTACTTAAATTAAAATAGTAAAACCGTTGATATGAGCTGGTTTTACTATTTTTTATTTTAACACTTATTTTAACTTTTTTAATTTTTATTTTAACACATTTTTAACCCTTATCATCTAATTTTATATAAAACGACATAAAAAGATAAAAATAAAAAACCCCTATTTTTAGGGAAAAATAACACCTATTAAAACGTTATAACACGTAATAATAGGTAGATATTGGAGGCGACACCCGGATTCGAACCGGGGATCAGAGTTTTGCAGACTCGTGCCTTAGCCACTTGGCTATGTCGCC
>CALXCM010000071.1 GCA_944386785.1 uncultured Clostridia bacterium
ACTAAGTTTTGCTTTATTTGCTCCGTGTAAGTATTCCATTTTCTCCAATTAATGTACTTATTGTTACTCCTGCTAAGATTAATAAAACTATTATTGTAATTACTAATGCAATTAGTGTTATTGCTCTAGTTTCTTTTAATTTTATTTTTATTTTTTTCATTTGCTTTTCCTCCCCTAAAAAATTTCTTTTAATTATTTAATTTGAAATATTTTTTAAATATTTTTTAAAAAATTTTAAAGCACAAAAAGATAGCAATTAAAACCTAAAATATTTTTAGGCTATTGCTATCTTTATTTAATTTATCATATATTCTATTTTTTATGCTTTTATTTACTAAATATATCGTGTGTGTGTGTGTGTACAGCCTCAAGGCTTACAGCTTCTATTTTCATTGTTTTCTCCTCTTTTGTTTTTTAGTTTTTCTATTTTTTTAATTCTTACTGTTAGTATAATATAATATCTTTTATTTTTTGTCAATACAAATTTTTATATTTTAAAAAGCTTCTATTTAAGAAGCTTTTTAATTAACTTTTAAGACAATTTAATTGTTAATCTTGGAATTACTATTTTAGAAATAGGTAAGTTTTTAATCGGAATATCAGATTTTAGAATTCCTACAGGACGGACAGCCAGACCATAAGCACCCCAAAGGCCATCAGAGCGGAACAGGCCGTAGTCGCCTGAAGAGACGCCACCATCATAAACAGCTACTGGTCCGAAGTAAGCAAAGCTACTAATGCCACCGACACCTGGAGAGGCCAGCCAAAATCCTCTTTTTCCAAAGATAATATCTTTTTCTTTTTCTTTTTCTTTTACAGATTGTTTCTCATAAATATAGTAATTATATTCTATTTTTTTACCAGCTTTTTCATATTCTCCTCTTAAATAACTTTCTGGCGAATACTCACTTTTGCCATATTGATATTTAAATCCAAGTCGATTTGTCAAAGATATATCTTTATATGAAATTTCTTTTTGAACTATTTTATTATCTATAATTTCTACTTCTAGTACTTTATTTACATCATCAACATTTATACTACGAGCTTTTAGATAATCTGTTGTAAACATTTTGTTACATATGTTATTTAGTTCTTCTATTCCATATACATAGCCTTCTGCCCCTTTTAATATTAAATTTCCAAACGGCTTTCCTATGACAAACATTTCGTTATTTTTAGGTTCTAATGCGATTTTCCAAAAATATTTACCTTCTGATTCTATATCAAGTGATGTGAATGTTTGATTTCGGTAACCATTTCGTTCTTCTTTACTTACATATTTCCGTCCTTTTGGAACTTCTATATATAATCTTGTTCCTATTCCTATAACTCCTTCCTCATATAATTGTCTTAATGTTTTGTTTGTGTCAATTTGCATATTGTCTTCCTCCTTTGCTGTCTTTGCTAAAACTAAATTGACTTTAAAAGTAACATTTGTTAGTTTTTATAGGCTTTCTGCTTTCCTATACATGTTTCATTATATCACAATTTATGTTAATCTGCAAATTGTTAACCTTATTTCATTTATTGCTTCTGGAATGTTTGCAATTGTATCAGAAGCTTTCATGGAAATGTCATTTAACTTGTTTTCAGCTATTTCTCCTGCTAAGCCTGCTAAATACGCTCCTGCAGCAACTGATAAAATGCAAGGTCTGTTATACCCTAAAATGCCTACAAGTATTCCTGACAAAACATCTCCACTTCCTGCAGTTGCCATACCAGGACAACCTTTTTCTACAATATATCCTTCTTTTCCATTAGTAACAATTGTTCTATGTCCTTTTAAAAGAAGTATTACATTATATTTTTTTGCAAATTCTATTGCTAATTCCTGAGGTTTTTCTTTTATATCTTTAAAATCATATCCACTTATTCTTTCAAATTCTTTTAAATGAGGTGTTAAAACTACTTTGCATTTGGTTTTATTTAAAATTTCTTTATCCATTTTACTAAGTGTATTTAATCCATCAGCATCAATAACTAGTGGAATTTCATAGTTTTCTAATATATATCTTAGGATTTTTTCATTATCTTTCCCTTCTCCCCAGCCCATTCCAATTGCAAGTACTTTTAACTTTGAAAGTGCTTTATCTATTTTTTCTTTATCAAATATCATATGTCCATCTTTATCTGGAATTAAGGCTAAAGTCTGTTCTAAAAGATATGGTAAGATCCCATCTGCTATTCTTTCTGGAACTATAACTCTTACAACTCCTGCACCTGAAGTTAAAGAAGCTAAACTTAAATTAGCAAGTTTTACAGCTCCTGAATATTCTATTGTTCCTCCCATAATTCCAACATATCCAAAATCTCCTTTATTTGCATTTTCATTTCTTTTAGGAAAAACATTTTTTATATCTTCTTTTTTTAATATATCCATATTATCGCCTCACTGATAAAATTATATATTTACAAATAAAATTAGTCAAATATTAATTCCAGTAAATATTCTTATGTTTCTTACTTTTTGTTTTCAGCATAAATAAGAGCTGTCCTCTCTTTAGAAAGTATAAAAAATGACTCATTTAATGAGTCATTTTTTAGTTATTCTGCCCAATATACTACTTTTTCTCCTTTTGGAGCACCCCATGGTTCATTTTCTATTGATCCTTCTTTTTTATTTATATTTATTTGTTGTAAATTCTGGCAAGAAACAAAACAATCTCTGTTTATGGTTGTTACTGTATCTGGTATATTGATTTTTTCTAA
>CALXCM010000072.1 GCA_944386785.1 uncultured Clostridia bacterium
AAAGAAGAATATATAAGTTATTTTTTAGATACAATAGCTTTTAATTGTGATGATATAAAACTTGTAAAATTGAATTCAAAAGAAAGTGAAATCTTAGGAAATAAAACATTTTTAGTTGAAAAAAATAAAAAAAGAATAATATGTTATCCAATAGAAAGAAAATTACTTTATTGCATTGCTAAAATAAGTAGAAAAACGAAAATTATAAAAGATAATTACCCAATTATAAATAAAACATTATCAGATTTAATAAATACAGGAGCAAATATTGATATGGTAGAGCCATTAAGAGATTTTAATGGTTATTCATGGACAACAGTAACTGCTGAAATAGAAAGCATAAAACATAATTTGGCATATCAAAATTTAAGAATATTATTAGGAAATGAATTTTTAAATAAATGGCTTAATAATCATGAATTTATAATAGACTATATGGAACGCTTTGTAACAAAAATGGAAACTCTATATGGTAAAAAATTAGCAGATGAATTTATAGAACAATTAAAAATACTTTCTGTTTTATTAGAAATTAAATATGATAAAAAATCAAAAGAACAATTAATGAAAATAAAAAATCAAGTAGAAGAAAAATTAGAACAAGTTAAAGATAACAAAACTTTTGTAGAAAATATAACAAATGAAAAAAGAAAAATTACAGAAGAGATAAAAAGAATAGATGAAACAATAAATAATAAAATGCTTTTACAAGAAGAATATAAAGAAAGAAACAAAGACTTACCATTAGAAGAAAAAATATTTAGTCTTAGAATTTTATCTAAAATGATGGTAGAAGAAAGAGAAAACAAGATAAATAAAATAGAAAAATTAAATGAACTATTAGTTCCTAAGAAATTTATAGAATACAAAGAAGATTTGCAAGAAAAAGAAAAATATTTAAAACTATTAGAAATAGAAGAATTAGAAAAGGAAATAAATAAAGTTTCTATTAAATTACAAAAAATATTTTTAAAATGTTTTGAAATTAAAGTAAATAATTCAAACACAAAACAAGAAATTCAAAAACTAGTAAAAACATATAGATATTATTTAAATCTACCATTTGAAGAAGATGAAAATATATCAAAAGTAAAAGAAATTAAACAAAATAAAGAAGAAACAAGTAAAAAACTATTGCAAAAAGCATATAAATTAAAAGCTTTAGAAGAAGTGTCAAAAAATGAAGAAATAAACTACAAAATATTAAAAAAAGTATTTGATACAAGAAGTATTAATTTAGAAGAATTATGTGTAAAAATAATAAAAGAAAAAGATAAATATTTTATGCAAACATTTGACGAAAAATTAGCAGAAGAAAAAATAGAGTTAGAAGAATTAGAAAATATAGCAAAAAAAGAATTAGAATTAAAAGTTGGAAAAAAGATTAAGATTTTTAGTTAAATCAAGGAGGAAATTTAATGAAAATTACTTTTTTAGGTGCAACAAGAACAGTTACAGGCTCTAACTTTTTAGTAGAAGCTTGCCGGAAAGAAATTTTTAGTAGACTGTGGAATGTGGCAAGGAAGAGCAGAAATCGAAGAACAAAATTCAGAAGAATTTGAATTTGACCCAAAAGAAATAGATTTTGTATTACTTACACATGCACATATAGACCATTCAGGAAGAATTCCAAAGCTATATAACGAAGGATTTAGAAATAAAATATATGCACATAAAGCAACATGTGATTTATGTACATTAATGCTTCCAGATAGCCGGTCATATTCAAGAGATGGAAAGTGAATGGAAAAACAAGAAAAGAAAAAGAAAAGGTGAAAAAGAACTCCCACCAATTTATACAGCAGAAGATGCCTTAAAATCTTTAGAAATATTTGAACCAGTACAATATGATGAAATTATAGAAATAACAAAAGACATACATGTAAGATTTAATGATGCAGGACATATGCTTCGGCTCTAGCATAATAGAATTATGGACAAATGAAGATGGAAAAGAAACAAAAACAGTATTTACAGGAGACCTTGGAAATAATGATATACCACTTCTAAACTCTCCAACAATGATAGAAAGTGCAGACTATTTAGTTATGGAATCAACATATGGAAGTAGGCTTCATATAAGAAATGATGAAAAAGCAAGTATGTTCTTAGACATAGTATCAGAGACATTAGACAAAGGAGGAACAGTGGTTATTCCTTCATTTGCAGTAGGAAGAACTCAAGAAATACTATATGAAATAAACAATCTAAAAGATGAACATAAAAATGATGAAAACTTCAAGAAAAAATATGAGACTTTAATGAAAACAAATGTATATGTAGATAGTCCACTTGCAATTTCTGCAACAGAAGTATTTAGAGAAAATACAAATCTATTTGATGAAGAAGTAAGACAAGAAATTTTAAGAGGCGATAATCCACTAGAATTTCCAGGACTTCATTTTACAAGAACAGCAGATGAGTCAAAAGCATTAAACGAAAGTAATGAAGCAAGTATAATAATTTCTGCTAGTGGAATGTGTGAAGTAGGAAGAATAAAACATCATTTAAAACATAATTTATGGAATCCAAAATCAACAATACTTTTTGTTGGATATCAAGCACC
>CALXCM010000073.1 GCA_944386785.1 uncultured Clostridia bacterium
AGTGTTGATAATATTGTAATATTTCTGTAAAAAAATCATTTATTAATACGAACAAAATTTTAAGTAATTTCAACAAAAATTAAATATTTTTTATACTTTCATATAATAACAAAATTATATAAAATAAGTCAATACAATTGTGGAAAAAATTTTTAAATTGTGGAAAACAGATAAAAAAACTGTGGAAAACACAAGGTTTTTTACAAAAATATTACAAAAATTGATCATTTTTGACAGTTTTTGGTTGATAATTTATGTTGTAAAGTTCATGTTTAATCTATATATTTTCGACTAATATACTGAACAGGAACGCTACAAAAAAGTGGAATTAAAGAAAAATCAGGAAAACACTTGACAATTATAGTAAAGTTACGATATAATCTTTATGCTTATTTATAACTTTTTATTGTATAGGAAAAATCAGCTTTTATCTTGACCACATATAAGATTTTTCCGTATACAACAAGGTTAAGCTTCTTATATTTGTCCGAGCGAAGCGAGTGACATGTGTTTTGCAATTACTCCAAAGACTTACTTAGCAAAACGCTTTTCTTATAGAAAAAATTTCCAAAATGGAATTTATATATAAAAACAATAGGGAGGTGCTAATTGATGAAAAGAACATTTCAACCAAAAAACAGACAAGAAAAAAGAGAACATGGTTTTAGAAAAAGAATGAAAACTAGAGCTGGAAGAAATATATTAAAAGCAAGAAGAGCAAAAGGTAGAAAAAAATTAAGTGCATAATTAATATATTTTTAGCAAAAACAAATTAAAAGTATGCATAAGGAATATTTATACAAAAGGCCGCAAGAACGCGAGCCTTTTATACATAATTTTTATATCTTAAGAAAGTCAAATTGATTTTCTAATATATAAAAATACGTTATATTTTTCTAGCAATAATACTTACACTTTTCCTTGTAGAAGGAGTTTAAAAGAATGAAGAAAACAAAAAAAAAAAAAAAAAATTATGAATTTAGAAATATTTTAAATAGGGGAAAATATTATTCTGGAAAGTATATAGAAGCATTTATAAAAAGAAATAATAAAAACATTAATCTCTTAGGTATAGCGATAAGCTCAAAAGCAGGAAAAGCTATAAAAAGAAATTATGTTAAAAGACTTTTAAGGGAAAATTACAGAAAAATTGAAGAAAAATTAGATGTAGGAAACTCTATAGTTTTTCTTTGGAAAAAGAAAAAAGATATAAAAGAAGCTGATTTTAAGAAGGTAGAAAAGGACCTTAATAAGATTATAAAAGATGCAAATATATTTTTAGAGGAATAAAATGAAGAAATTTCTAATATTTTTAATAAATTTTTATCAAAGAAATATTTCACCATGGTTAGAATCAAAAAACATAAGGTGTAAATATTATCCAACATGTTCAGAATATGCAAAACAAGCAATTCAAAAATATGGAATGATAAAGGGGAGTGGGTTAGCCATAAAAAGGATTTTAAAGTGTAATCCTTTTTCTAAAGGTGGATATGATCCATTAAAGTAAAATTAGGAGGAAATTTTAATGTTTCAATTTTTTGCAAATATTTTTGGTTATTTATTAGAATTGCTGTATAATATAATAAATAACTATGGTTTAGCTATAATATTTTTTACTATAATAATAAAAATATTATTTATTCCGTTTTCTGTTAAACAGCAAAAGACAATGAAGAAATCAGCTAAGTTACAAGAAAAAATGAAAATTCTTCAGTTTAAATACAAAAATGATCCTGAAAAATTAAATAAAGAAGTAATGGAATTATATAAAACAGAAAAAATGAATCCTTTTAGTGGATGTCTAACTGCAATAATACAAATAATTTTATTATTTTCAATATTTTATTTAGTAAGATCACCTTTAACATATATGCAAAAAATACCAGAAGAGAATATGAATAATTATGTAAAACAATTACAGGAAAGTGGTAAATCCGTAAGCAGTGTTTATCCTGAGATAGATATAATTAGAGAATATAACTTTTTAAAAGAACAAAATCCAGAAGATGAATATATTGATAAAGCAAATTTAAAGATGAATTTTTTAGGGCTTGATTTAAGTAAAGTCCCACAACAGAATTTAACAGATTATACAGTATATATAATACCAGTACTTTATATATTATCATCTTTTGTTTCAATCAAGTTATCAACATCAATGCAACAAAAAGGGCAAAACAATAAAGAAAAAGAAGTAATAGATGGAACAACAGGAAAAGAATTAGTTCCAGAAGAAGGTAAAAATGAAATGGATGCTGTAATGCAAACAAATAAAATGATGTCATGGTTTATGCCATTAATGTCTGTATCAGTTGCAATTGTTGCACCACTTGGACTGGCTTTATATTGGTTAACAAATAATATCTTAATGATTATTGAAAGATTAATATTAAATAAAGTTATAAAAGGTGAGGAGGAGTAAACAAGATGGATGAAACTATTATTTCAGAAGGAAGAACAACAAATGAAGCAATAGAAAAAGGTTTGAAAATATTAAAAGTACCAAAAGATAGAGTTGAAATAAAAGTACTAGAAAATGAAGAAAAAAGAAGCTT
>CALXCM010000074.1 GCA_944386785.1 uncultured Clostridia bacterium
CAGATAGTGTAGATGCAACACATTCACCAGTATTCCATCAAGTAGAAGGATTAGTTGTTGATAAAAATATTTCAATGGCAGACTTAAAAGGAACATTAGAGATGTTTGCTAAAAAATGTTTAGGAGAAAAAACAAAAATAAGATTTAGACCACACCACTTCCCATTTACAGAACCTTCTGCAGAAGCTGATGTTTCATGCTTTGTATGTGGAGGAAAAGGTTGCAAAGTTTGTAAAGGAGAAGGTTGGATTGAACTTTTAGGATGTGGAATGGTTCATCCAAATGTTTTAAGAAATTGTGGAATTGATCCAGAAGAATATTCAGGATTTGCTTTTGGATTTGGAGTAGAAAGAATTGCAATGGCAAAATTCGGAATAGATGACATGAGGTTACTATTTGAAAATGATGTTAGATTTTTAAAACAATTTTAAAGAAATAAAAGTGTAGAAAATATATAACAATTGTTAATATATTAATTTAGTTTATAAATAAAAATTTATTATATAAGGAGTGTTAAACAAGTGGGATTTTTTAATAAAAAACCAAGTGAGAAAAAAGTATATTCGCTACAAGAAGCAATGAAAAAAATTAGTGAAAACAGTGACTATTCAGTAGTAGAAACACAAGGTGGTTTCAGATTAATACATGATAGCAAAATAAAGTCACAAATAGAAAGTATTAAAAAGGAAAATGAATTTAGAAAAAGAATAAGTGGAGATGGAAAATATCAAAACTTATCAATAAAAACACAAAATAATTTTAAAGACATAAATAATACTTACAACATGAATATAGAAAGATAAATTAAGAAGGGAAGAAAAAATATGAAAGCAAGTAGAGAATGGTTAGAAGAATATAGTGATATTGATGTAGATAGTGTAGAACTATGTGATATCTTAACAATGACAGGAACAAAAGTAGAAACATTAGATGAGTTAGGAAAAGATATAAAAAATGTTGTAGTAGGAAAAATCTTAGAAATAAAAAAACATCCAGATGCAGATAAATTAGTTGTAACAAAAGTAGATGTAGGAGACGAAATTTTGCAAATTGTTACAGGAGCGGATAATATAAAAGAAGGTGATATTGTTCCAATTGCAAAAGATGGTTCAGAACTTCCAGGAGGAGTAAAAATTAAAACTGGAAAACTAAGAGGAATAGATTCTTGTGGAATGATGTGTTCTGTAGGAGAATTAAATTTAGACATAGCAGACTATCCAGGTCAAATAGAACATGGAATAATGATACTTCCAAAAACAATGGAAAAAAATTTAGGAAAAGATATAGTAGAAGTATTAAATTTAAGAGAAGATATAATTGATTTTGAAATAACTCCAAATAGACCAGATTGTTTATCAATAGAAGGAATTGGTAGAGAAACTGCAGTATCTTTAGGAAAAGAATTTAAAAATCCAAGAGAAAATTTAGATAAATTAGATATACCAAATAAAGACGAAATAGAAGGCTTAAAAGTAGATATTGAAGCACCAGATCTTTGCTATAGATATATAGCAAGAGTTGTTAAAGATGTAAAAATTGAAGAATCACCAGAATGGATGAAAAGAAGATTAAAAGCATGTGGTGTTAGAAGTATAAATAACATAGTAGACATTACAAACTATGTTATGTTAGAAATAGGAGAACCTATGCATGCTTTTGATATAAACTCTATTGAAGGAAAACATATTATTGCAAGAAAAGCCAAAAACAATGAAAAAATAACAACATTAGATGGACAAGAAAAAATATTAGACGAAAATGACTTAGTAATTGCAGATGATAAAAAGCCAGTAGCTATTGCAGGAGTAATGGGAGGCTTAAACTCTGAAATAGAACAAGATACAAAAACAGTAGTATTTGAAGCAGCAGTTTTCTATGGTGGAAGTGTAAGAAAAACAGCAAAAAAAGTAGGACTAAGAACAGAAAGTTCAACAAGATTTGAAAAAGGATTATCTCAAGAAAACGCAATGCGTGCAATAAATAGAGCAGTAGAACTAGTAGAAATGCTAGGTGCAGGAAAAGCAGTAAATGCTAAAATAGATGTATATCCTACAAAACAAAAACTAAACAAAATACCTGTAAAAGTAGATAAAATAAATTCTTTACTTGGACTAAATTTAGAAGAAAAAGAAATTATAGATATTTTAGAAAAATTAGATATAAAAGTAGAAAACGATGTAGCAACATCTCCATATTTTAGAATGGACTTAGAATGTTGGCAAGACTTAGCAGAAGAAGTTTTAAGATTTTATGGATATGATAAATTACAAACAAGCTTAATTAAAGCAGACACAACCCTTGGAATGAGAACAAAAGAACAAGTAATAGAAAAGAAAATAATGGATAATTTAGTAGATTTCGGATTTTCTGAAATATATACTTATGGATTTGTAAGTTTAAACGATTTGGAAAAATCAAAAACAAATAAAGAATTAATAAAAACAGCAATTACAATAAAAAATCCATTAAATGACGACTATAAACTAATGAGACCAACAACAGTTCCTAGCATGATGCAAATGCTTGCAGGAAACGCAAATAAGAAAAATCAAGA